>NZ_BAAGTD010000006.1:0-220104 GCF_054782095.1 Streptomyces capparidis
CAACCACCACCGACCCCACACCGGCCTCGGCGGCCATCCACCAGCGAGCCGCGTCACCAACCTGTCCGAACAACACACCTAGGGCCTGTCGTCGGATCCCCGTCGTCGCCCGGCTCCGGTTGCGGGAGTGTCGGCGCCCGCGCCTAGCGTGGGTGCGCATGACCGATGATCTTCTTGTGGCCGGCCGGCACGGCCATTCCCACGCCGCCCACGACGAGACGACCGCCGTCGCCGAGCTCGACGGTGTGCCCGTCGTGGTCAGCGTCGACCACGACGGCGTGCTGTGGACCTGCGACCTGCGCGGCGGCGAGTGCGAGGAGCGGCCCCTGGAGCTGGACGCGGCGGGGCCCGACGACGACTGGTGGCGCGAGCACGCGCTGGGGGACGACGGGTCCGCGGAGGACGGGGAGGACGGGGAGGACGCGGAGTACGGGGAGGACCCGGACGAGGAGTGGCCCCCGGCGTGGGAGGCCGACGCCTACGAGGTCGTCTCCACCCTGACCGTGGCGCACCTCGGCGGGCGGCCCGTGGTGGTCACCGGCGGCGGGCGCTTCGACCTGTCCCACCCCGACCTGGAGACCATGGGCGGGGCGGTGCGCGTGTGGGACCTGCGCACCGGTCGCAAGGTCGGCGGGACGCTGACCGGGCACGGCCTGGGCGTGCGCTCCCTCACCACCCTCCCGCACGGGCGGGGGCTGCTCGTCGTCAGCAGCAGCGAGGAGGGCAGGCTGCTGGCGTGGGACCTGCCCGGCGGCACGCCCGTGGCGAACGTGTCGGGCGGCTACGACGGGGCGATGGGTGCGGCGCTCGTGGACGGCCGGCCGATCGCCGTCACCGGGGGCGGCGACCCGTTCCTCCAGGTGTGGGACCTGCTGCGCGGCGAGGAGCTGGGGCAGCCGCTCACCGGTGTGGAGCCCGCCGCGGGGGCGGTGGCGCTCGCCGGGGTGGACGGCCGCGCCGTGGTGGTGGCCGGTGACGGCGGGGGCGCCCTGCGGATGTGGGACCTCGCCACCCGGGAGCCGCTGGGGTCCGCGATGGCGGGCCACGAGGACGTCGTCGAGACCCTGGCCACCGCGACCGTCGCGGGGCGCGCGATAGCCGTGAGCGGCGGCCGCGACGAGACCACCCGGGTGTGGGACCTGGCCCGCGGCGAGCAGCTCGGGGAGCCGTTCGCCGGGCACCGGCTGCGGATGCTCACCGAGGTGGCGGGCGTCCCGGTCGCCGTCACCACAGACTCGGGCGGCGGGGTGCGCCTGTGGGACCTGGCGCGGGCGGTCCGCTGAACCCGCGGGCGCGGCGGGCGGTGGTCCGCCGCGCCCCGCGGGCCCGGATCAGCCCTGGAGCTTCCGCGCGACGCGCACCACGCGCTCGGCCTGCACCCGGGCCGCGTTCCTGGTCACGTCGTCCACCGGCTTGTCGCCCTGGCCGGCCACGTGGGAGGTGCCGTAGGGGTTGCCGTCCACGAACTTCGCCGGGTCGGTGAAGCCGGGGGCGACCAGGATGCCGCCGAAGTGGTGGATCGTGGTGTACAGCGCCTGGAGGGTGGTCTCCTGGCCGCCGTGGGCGGTGGCCGAGGAGGTGAAGCCGCTGTAGACCTTGTCGGCGAGCGCGCCCTGCTGCCACAGGCCGCCGAGGGTGTCGAGGTACTGCTTGAGCTGCGAGGCTATGTTGCCGAAGCGGGTCGGCGAGCCGAAGAGCACCGCGTCCGCCCACGCCAGGTCGTCCGGCTGGGCCACCGGCACGTCGGCGCTGGCGGCGGCGTGCGCGGCCCAGGCGGGGTTGGCGTCGATGGCGGCCTGCGGCGCGAGCTCGGCGACCTTGCGCACCCGGACCTCGGCCCCGGCCTTCTCCGCGGCGTCACCTATCTCCTTGGCGATCTCGGCGATGGTGCCGGTGGAGGAGTAGTAGATGACGGCGACCTTGACAGGGGTGCTCATGCGGACCCTCCAGATAGTTGAACACTGTACTAACTCAGCTTCGCACATCCCGCGCCGGGAAGCCAGCGACCGGTGGGGGAGAGGGCGGTGAGGGAGAGGGCGGTGAGGCGCCCGTCCCGCCCGGGCAGACGAAAGACGCCCGCCCGGCAGACCGCGAAGGTCTGCCGGGCGGGCGTCGGTGCCTGGCCGGGCCCGGTGCGCGTCCGCTCCCGGGAGGGGTCCGCCTCCCCGGCCCGAGGGGCGGCTCAGACGCCGGCGTACGAGTGCTTGCCGGTGATGAAGATGTTGACGCCGTAGTAGTTGAAGAGGAAGCACGCGAACGCCAGCAGGGCCAGGTACGCCGCCTTGCGGCCCTTCCAGCCGGCCGTGGCGCGGGCGTGCAGGTAGGCGGCGTACGCCACCCAGGTGATGAAGGACCAGATCTCCTTGGGGTCCCAGCCCCAGAAGCGGCCCCACGCCGCCTCCGCCCAGATCGCGCCCGCGATGATCGCGAAGGTGTAGAGCGGGAAGATCAGCGCGTTGATCCGGTAGGCGAACTTGTCCAGGGACGCCGCCGACGGCAGCCGCTCCCAGACCGTCGCCCAGCGCGCGTCCTGCTTGCCGGCGAGCCGCGCCACCTCGTAGCGGTCCTTGAACAGGTACAGCACCGTGGCCACCGCGCCCAGGTACAGCGCCGCGCCGGAGACGATCGCGGTGGAGACGTGGATCCACAGCCAGTACGAGTCCAGCGCGGGCACCAACTGGTCGGACTCGGTGTACAGCACGCTCACCGCGAGCCCGAGGTCCAGCAGCACCGCCGTGGCCACCGGCAGCCCGAGCCAGCGCACGGGCTTCCTCGCCAGCAGCAGCCCGAGGTAGGTGCCCACGGCCATCAGCGCGAACGCGGTGGAGAACTCGTACATGTTGCCCCACGGCGGACGCGACACCGAAAGGCCCCGGGTGAGCACAGAACCGAAGTGCAGCAGGAACGCCAGCGTCATCAGCGACACGGCCATGCGGCCGAGCAGGTCGGCCCGCTCGTCCGTGCCCGCGGCGCCGGGGCCGTCCTGCGCGGGCCTGCCCTCGCTGCGGGTGACGACCCTGGGCCGCTCCAGGGTGGTGGTGCCGCCCGCCTTGTTCACGGTGACGGTGACGGCGGGCTCGCCGCCGGCCCCCGCGGCGTCCTCGGGCACGGCCACCGCCGCGGAGCGCACCGCGATCCTGCCGCGGCTGCCGAAGACCCACTCCAGGCAGTGCGCCAGGAACGACAGCGTGTACACGGCCATGGCCGAGTACATCAACACATTGCTGATCTGGGCCAAGTCCTCGTTGGCCGCGGCGGCGATGACCACACTCACTCCTTCTCGGAACCTTCGTCGGTGCCTGCGACCGGCGCGTCGCCGCGCAGTTCGACCGCGATGTCGGCGAGCTCGTCCGCGATCCGGGCCGACTCGCTGCGTCCGAGTCCGGCCATCTCCACGACGGTGCCCCCGCCCTCGGCCCCGGTGGCGCGCACCCACACCCGGCGGCGCTGGACGAACAGCGAGGCGATGAGCCCGAGCAGCGCCAGCACCGCGCTGCCCAGCGCCAGCGGCTTGCCGGGCCGCTCGGACACCTCGAACTGGGCCCACTGCTTGATGCCGGTGAACTCCAGGGTGCCCGCGCCGTCCGGCAGGGTCATCTTCTCCCCGGGCCGCAGGTACTCGGCGAACGGGTCGCCGTTGGGCTTCTTGAACTGCTCCATGTTGTCGGTCTTGAGCTGGTAGACGTTCTGCGGCAGTCCGGAGTCGATGCCGAGGTCGCCGTGGTAGGCGGTGAGGAACAGCGCCGGGAAGTCCAGCGCGGGGAACTGCGAGATCATGCCCTGCTCGGTGGCGCCGCCGAAGGTGGGCACGAAGCTGCCGGTGAAGCCGAGCTGGTCCGGCTTCCCGTCCTCGTCCAGCGCGTCGGGCACCTTGATGACGCAGGTGGAGGTGAGGAAGCCGTCCTGCGGCAGGCACGGCACCGCGCCGCGGTAGGCGACCTCGCCCTTGCCGTCCCGCAGCAGGACCTCCGGCGCGTAGCCGTGGCCGTTGAGGTAGACCTTGGTGCCGCCGACCTTCAGCGGCTCGTTGGGCTTGATGGTGGTCTTCTCGGTGCGGGTGCCGTCGCCGGTCCAGTAGGTGATGTGCGCCTCGAAGACGCGGGCGGTGCCGCGCTGGCTGCCGGACCGGTCGAAGGTGGCCCTGAAGTCGTCCAGGGTGAAGCCGAACCCGTCCAGGTCCTTCTCGGTGTCGAACAGCGGCCCGGCCTTGAAGTCGTCGTACTGGGTGAGGCTGTTGGAGAAGCCGTCGCCCTCCACGACCAGCTTGCCGCCGGACGCCGTGTACAGGTGCCCCCAGGCCACCGCGACCAGCAGCCCGAACAGGGAGATGTGGAACACCAGGTTCCCGGCCTCGCGCAGATAGCCCTTCTCGGAGGCGACGGCGTCGCCGGCGAGGTGGGCGCGGAAGCGGCGGCGCCGCAGCACCCGCTGGGCGGCGGTGAGGACCTGGTCGCGGTCGGCGCCGGTGGTCCACGCGGTGTGGACGGGCAGCCGGGTGAAGTTGCGGGGGGCGGCCGGGGGGCGGCCGCGCAGCGCGCCCACGAACTGCCAACTGCGCGGCAGGATGCAGCCCGCGAGGGAGATGAACAGCAGGATGTAGATCGCGGAGAACCACACCGAGCTGTAGACGTCGAACAGGCCCAGCTTGTCGTACAGCGGTCCCAGCGTCTCGTGCTCGGCGCGGAAGTCCTCCACCTTGACCGGGCTCTGCGCCTCCTGCGGCACCAGCGAGCCGGGGATCGCGGCGATCGACAGCAGGAACAGCAGGAGCAGCGCCACCCGCATCGAGGTCAACTGCCGCCAGAACCAGCGCAGCCAGCCGAGCAGCCCGATGCCGACGGGCCCTTCGCCGTCCCCGTCCGGGGCGTCCTCCTCCCGGGGCGCGCTGCTCAGCCGCTCGGCCTCGGCGAGCGTGAGGTCGTCGGCCTCCGGGGCGGGCGCGGTCGCGGCCGCTCCGGGCGCGGCCGTGGCGGTGCGGTCGGTGCGGGTCGTCTCGGCCATGGCTCAGATTCCCACCGTGTAGTCGAGGGACCACGCTTGCATCTCGCCGACGATCTCGTTCCAGACGCCGGTGACCAGCAGAACGCCGACGGCGACCAGCATGCCGCCGCCGATGCGCATGACCCACGCGTAGTGTTTCTTGACGAACGCGAACGCGCCGAGCGTACGCCGGAAGGCGACGGCGGCGACGATGAACGGCAGCCCGAGGCCCAGGCAGTACACGGCGGTGAGGAACGCGCCGCGCCCCGCGCTGGCCTCGGTGTACGCCAGGGTGTTGACGGCGGCCAGGGTGGGCCCGGTGCACGGCACCCAGCCGAGGCCGAACAGCACCCCGAGCATCGGCGCCCCGGCCAGGCCGGCCGTGGGCCGCCGGTGCCAGCGCACCTCCCGCTGGAGCACCCCGGACAGCACGCCGAGCAGCCCCATGAAGGACAGCCCGAGCACGATGGTCAGGGCGCCCAGCACCCGGGTGATGACGTCCTGGTGCTCGATGAGCCGGGAGCCGAACCCGCCGAAGAACGCCCCTCCGGAGATGAACACGGCGGAGAATCCGAGGACGAACAGCGCCGCCCCCGCGACCATCCGCCCCCGCCTGGCGCCGGCCAGGTCGGTGCCGGTGACACCGGTCACATAGGAGAGGTAGCCGGGCACCAGCGGCAGTACGCACGGTGAGAAGAACGACACCAGGCCGCCCAGCAGCGCCACCGGCGCGGCCAGGAGCAGGGCTCCGTTCAGGACCGTCTCGTTCACGCCTTCTCCGCGATCACCGGGTCGAGCATCTCGCGGAGGTCCTCCTCGCCGAGCGGCTTCAGCGCCCGCACGGCGATCTTCCCCTCACGGTCCAGGACGAGGGTGGTGGGGATGGTCTGCGGCGGCACCGAGCCGTGGAATCGGGCCAGGAGCTTGCCCGCCGGGTCGTACAGGCTCGGGTACGTCACGCCGTACTTGCGCTCGAAGGCCCTGGCGTTGGACGGGTCCAGGTCGCGGGTGTTGATGCCGAGGAACCGCACGCCCTGGGCCTTGGTGTCCTTGGCGACCTTCTCCAGGTGCTTGGCCTCGGCGCGGCACGGCGGGCACCACGAGCCCCACACGTTGAGCACGACGACGCTGCCGCGGTAGTCGGCCAGCTTCAGCTTCTCGCCCTGGAGGGTCTCGCCGGACAGGTCGGGGGCGGCCTTGCGGTCGCCGCGCGCGTAGGAGTCGACCCCGGCGGAGCCGGCCTTGCCGCCGATGAAGCCCTGTCCGCCGCCCCCGTCCGAGTTGCCCGAGTCGCCGCATCCGGCCAGGACGGCCGCGGCGAGCGCCGCGGCTCCGGCCATGGCCACGGCTCGTGACGTGGGGCTGCGGTGGGCGCGCGTCTGACTCATGTGAAAAGTTTCGCATGGCTGCCGGAACCGCTTTTACCGCCCCCGCAGTCTTCCCGCAACCACGCGCTGACCAGGAGATACGCGGACAGGCCGCGGCCCCCGGCGGGGGGTCGCCCACCCGCCGGGGGCCGTGGCGCCGCGGGGCCGGCTCACCGGCGGTGGACGGCCTCCCGCCGCTTGGAGAACTGGGTCACCAGCGCCTCCTCGAACGCCTTGAGGTCGTCCGGCTTGCGGCTGGTGATCAGCGTGTTCGGCCCGCTGTCGTCCACCCTGACCTGCTCGTCCACCCAGTTGGCGCCCGCGTTGACCAGGTCGGTGCGCAGGCTCGGCCAGGAGGTGAGGGTCCGGCCGCGGACCACGTCCGCCTCCACCAGCGTCCACGGCCCGTGGCAGATCGCGGCGACCGGCTTGCCCGCGTCGAAGAAGCCCTTCACGAACGCGACGGCGTCGGCGTCCATGCGCAGGAAGTCCGGGTTCGCCACGCCGCCCGGCAGCACCAGCGCGTCGTAGTCCTCGACCCGCGCGTCCCGCACGGTCCCGTCCACCGGGAAGGTGTCCGCCTTGTCCAGGTGGTTGAAGCCCTGGACGCGGCCCTCCTTGGTGGACAGCAGCCGCGGGGTGCCGCCGGCCTCCTGCACGGCGTTCCACGGGTCGGTCAGCTCGACCTGCTCGACACCCTCGGGAGCCGTGACGAAGGCGATCTTCTTGCCCTGAAGCGTGTACTCCACGATCGGTTACCGTCCCTTCCGGTGTCGGATGCGACTGATTCGTCCGCGAGCACACGCCTGCCCCGACGAATACCGGACGAAACGGACGCACACCGGGAAACGGGCGTCCGGCTAGTCGGTGGTCGTCTCGCGGTGCACCTTGTGCTGCGCGGCCTGGGCGCGCGGGCGGACCACCAGCAGGTCGATGTTGACGTGGCTCGGCCGGGTGACCGCCCACGCCACCGTGTCGGCCACGTCGTCGGCGGTCAGCGGCTCGGCGACGCCCTGGTACACCGCTGCCGCCGCCTCCGCGTCGCCGCGGAACCGCTTGACCGCGAACTCGTCGGTGCGGACCATGCCCGGCGCCACCTCGATCACCCGGACCGGCTCGCCGCACAGCTCCAGGCGCAGCGTGGCCGCCATCGCGTGCTCGGCGTGCTTGGCGGCCACGTACCCGCCGCCGCCCTCGTAGGCGACGAAGCCCGCGGTGGACGACAGCACCACGATCGTCCCGTCGCCGCCGGCCCGCAGCGCGGGCAGCAGCGCCTGGGTGACGTGCAGCGTGCCCAGGACGTTGATCTCGTACATCGCCGTCCAGTCGGCCGGGTCGGCGGTGGCCACCGGCTCGGTGCCGAACGCGCCGCCCGCGTTGTTCACCAGCACGTCGCAGCGGTCGAGCCCGGCGGCGAAGGAGTCCACGGCGGCCCGGTCGGTGACGTCGAGCGGCCGCGCGACGGCGTCCAGGCCGCGCCCGGTGAGCTCGGCGGCGAGCGCCTCGATCCGCTCCGCGCGGCGGGCGGCCAGCACCACGCGGTACCCCTGCTCGGCGAGGCGGCGCGCGGTGGCCGCGCCGATCCCGCTGCTGGCTCCGGTGACGACTGCGGTGGGTGACATGCGCGGCTGCCCTTCACATCGGTGATCATGCTCCGGCCGCCCGATCCTCCCCCGGCCCGCCGAGGGGCGTCAACGAGGATCTCGCCGCCCCGGCCAGGACGGCGACGCCCCGGCTCACTCCTCGCGCAGGGACTGCTCCAGGTCCGCCGCCCGCAGCAGGTCGTCCCGCAGCGCCTCCCGGTCGGCCGCGCCGAGCCCGGGCGCCGCGGCCCGCGCCTCGGCGAGCAGGCGGACGGCGAGGCCGTCCTCCCCCAGTTGGTCGGCCAGGTCGGCGCGGAGCACCAGCGCCCTGATCCGCTCGACGGGCGTCGCCGGGGTCTCGTGCGCCAGCGCGTGGTCGAGGATCCGCGCCCCGCGGGCGGGCTCCTGTTTGGAGATGCCCTGCAACCAGGCGTTGTGCAGCGCCCGGGCGAACCTCGCCTTCGGCACGGGCCCGTGGCGCATGTCGTCCCCGATGGCCTGCCCGACCCGGAGGCAGTTGCCGCCGGGGTCGGTCACCACGAACTGCCGCATCCCGTAGGAGGTGTCCCTGATCTGCCCGACGCGCGGGATGCCGCGGGTGGGGACGCGGCCGTACGCCGCCTTCAGCCCCGCCCGGAACGCCGCGTACAGCTCGTCCACCCGGTCGGTGACCAGGTAGCAGGTGCTCCACGACTCCTCGGGGACCACCGCGCGGTGGCCGAAGAACTGGAGGTCGACCTCGCCGTACCGCAGCGAGGCGAAGGGGTTGGGGCGGGTCTGCTCGAAGGTCGTCTCGAAGCCGAGCGCGTTGTAGAAGCGCAGCACCTCGGGGACGGAAGGGCACGGAAGGATCGGTATCGCCTGTTCACCCATGCTCCGACGCTAGGCCGCGGGAGACCACTAGTCAAATTTGATTAGCGACCCCGGGGCGGATGGCTCCGGCGGCGGTCCCGTTAGGCTCGGCCCCACCCCGGCCCCCACTCCCCGGCCCCACATCCGTACGACGCACGGAAGGCGACGATGTCGGCGATCCGGCTGCTGGTCCTCGGCGCGGTGCGCGACCACGGGCGCGCGCACGGCTACGTGGTCCGCGGTGACCTGGAGTCCTGGGGCGCCCACGAGTGGTCCACCGCCAAGCCCGGGTCCGTCTACCACGCGCTGAAGCAGATGACCGGGCAGGGGCTGCTGCGCGCCCACGACACGGCCCCGAGCCCGGCCGGCGGGCCGCCGCGCACCGAGTACGAGCTCACCGAGGCGGGCGAGGCGGAGTTCATGCGGCTGCTGCGCCACGCGCTCACTGCGATCGACGAGCGGCAGGACATGCTCACCGCGGGCCTGGGCTTCCTGGTCGCCCTGTCCCGCGAGGAGGCGGTGGCCCTGCTGCGGCGGCGGGTGGCCGCGCTGGAGGGCTGGCACCGCGAGATCGGCCGCCACTGGACGCCGGGGGACGACGTCGGGCACATCGGCGAGGTCATGAACTTCTGGGTGCACACCGCGGAGAGCGGCGCCGAGTGGACCCGCGGCCTGATCGCCCGCCTGGAGGGCGGCGCCTACACGATGGCGGGCGAGACCGGGGCCGGGCCGGACGGGAACCCGTAGCGGTCCCGTCCGGTCCGGCCCGCGGTTCACCCGGCGCCGGGCGCCGTCACCCGGCCCGGCCGCCGTCGCGGGCGAGCGCGGGCGCCGCCTCGGGGCCCGCCCCGGCGCCGGACGGCTCCGCGTCGCCCGCCCCGGCCCAGCCGGCGGACCCGCGCGTCAGCTCGGGCAGCACCGTCAGCAGCCCGGCCACGGCCAGGGCGGCCCCGAGCCACAGCGGGGAGCGCAGCCCGAAGTGGTCCACGGCCAGCCCGCCCGCGGCGGAGCCGATGACGACCCCGGTGGTGATGAAGGACGAGTGCACGGTGTTCACCAGCGGCCCGGCGTTGCCCGCGCGCTGCACCCGGGTGACCATTGCCGGGTTCATCGTCACCCCCACCAGGCCGATGCCCAGCATGAACGCCACCGCGGGCACGCTCAGGTGGGCCAGCAGCGCGAACCCGGCGAGGAAGGCGGCGTTCAGCGCGAGACCCCACGCCAGCACGGCGACGGTGTGCCGGTCCGCGAGGCGCCCCACCACGGTGTTGCCCACCACCGTGGCCGCGCCGTAGGCGATGAGCAGCAGCGGGACGGTGCCGCTGCCGAACCCGGACAGGTCGGTGAGGATCGGGTTGAGGTAGCTGAACGCGGAGAACGTCGCCCCGATGATCAGGGTGCTGGTGGCCATGGCCAGCCACAGCCGGGGCCGGGTGAACACCCGCACCTGCCGGCGCAGGTCGCCGCCGCCCGGCTCGGGGGCGATCCGCGGCACCCCGGCGAGGGAGGCGAGCGCGGCGAGCAGCGTCAGCGCGGAGATGGCCCAGAACGCGGCGCGCCACCCCCAGCGCTCGCCGACCAGCGTGGACAGCGGCAGCCCGAGCAGCGTGCCGAGCATCAGCCCGTTCATGACGACGGCGATGGCCCGCCCCCGCACGGCCGGGGCGGTGAGGCGGACGCACAGCGAGATGGCGACGCCGAAGAACGCCTGCGAGGCGGTGCCGCTGACGATGCGGGCCACCAGCATCGCCCCGTAGCCGGTCGCGACGGCGGCGAGCACGTTCCCCGCGAGGAAGACCGCGAACAGCAGCATCAGCGCGGTCCGCGGCGGGATGCGCACGACGGCCACGGTCAGCAGCGGACCGCCCACGGCCATGGCCACCGAGAACGCGGTGATCAGGTAGCCCACCCGGGAGAGGCTGACGTCCAGCCCCTCGGCCAGTTGGGGCATCAGCCCGGCGACGACGAACTCGCTGGTCACCATGGCGAAGATGCCCATCGCCAGGATGTGGACGGCGCGTGGCACGGTGGCCGCCTCTCCGTCGGTGGGGGTGGGTGCGGTGGTCTCGATCACGATTATGTACCGTCCATTCCAAAACTAGGGCGTGAGAGGGCCCGGGCGGTCGCCCGGAGGCCGGAGAACCTACGAATTCGGACGCGGGAAGCGGAGAGGCCGGGGACTGGGAGCCGGAGGCCGGGGCGGGAGACCCCGAGGCGGGCAACGGCTCCGGCCGGAAGCCCGAGGACCGGGCAGCGGGAGGACTGGGGCAGGCGGAGGGCCGGGCAGGCGGGCGGCCGGACGGCCGGGAACACCCAGGCCGGAGAGCCCTCGGCCGGAGGCCGGCGGCCCGGAAGTCCGGCCGGAGCAGGGCGGCTGTATCCCGGCACCCCCCGGACTCACCCCAAGGGCCCCGCCCGCGGCGGGCCGGGCCGCCAAGTCGCCGGACCGTGCGGGACTTCGGGACTTCGGGCCTTCGGGGCCTCAGGCCGCCAGTCCCTCGAGTCAGCGGGCCGTCGGCCGGCGGCCATCAGGCCGTCAGGCCATCAGCCGGACCGCCGAGCCATCAGCCGGACCGCCACGCCACCAAGCCACCAAGCCGTCAGGCCGCCAAGCCGTCAGGCCGCCGGGCCGCCGGGCCGCCAAGCCGTCAGGCCGCCGGGCCGCCGGGCCGCCGAACCGCCGGGCCATCGGACCCGCCCGCCCCCGCCGGCCGGTCAGCGAACCGGCGGCATCACGTCGCCACCCCCCGCGCCGCCACCCCGCCGGGCGCCCCGCCCGGCGGTCCTTCCGCCGTCCCGTCCGGCGGGCCGCCCGTCAGGGCGTCCATCGCCGTGGCCGCGACGGCCTCGAGTTCCGCGCGGCCGGCGCCGCCCTGCGCGGACACCCGCAGGCCGGCGATCACGGCGTTGAGGAAGCGGGCGAGGGCCGCGTCGTCCCGCGGGGAGGTGATGGTGCCGTCCCGGCGTCCGGCGGACACCACGGCCCGCAGGGAGTCCAGGCGCCGCTCCAGGTCGAGCCGCAGCATCCTGGCCACCTCGGGGTCGCGGCCGGCCAGCTCAACGGTGCTGTTGACGGTCAGGCAGCCGACGCTGCGCCCCTCCCAGCGGTCCCGCAGGTCGCCTTCGAGGACGCTGACGAACAGGGCCCCGATCCGCTCGGCGGCGGTCAGGGTGCCGTCCTCCAGGATCTGCACCTGACGTGTCGTCATTCCCTGGATGTAGCGCGCCAGCGCCCGCACGAACAGCTCGTGCTTGCTGCTGAAGGTGTTGTAGATGCTGCTGCGCCCCAGACCGGTGGCGTCGCACAGGTCCTGGGTGGAGGTGGCGTCGTACCCCTGCCGCCAGAAGACCCGCATTACCGCGTCCAGGGCCCGCTCCTCGTCGAACTTCCGCGGTCGGGCCATGGCGGCACGGTACACGTTTTGGAACGCTCAATTCAATACTTGCCCGGGCGCGCGGAATCCCCCGTTCCCCACCGGAAGCGGGAGCGGGGGTGGCGGCGTGCGGGCAGGGGAGGGCCG
Source organism: Streptomyces capparidis (assembly GCF_054782095.1). Lineage (NCBI taxonomy): Bacteria > Bacillati > Actinomycetota > Actinomycetes > Kitasatosporales > Streptomycetaceae > Streptomyces > Streptomyces capparidis. The sequence continues at coordinate 12,304 of NZ_BAAGTD010000006.1, forward strand.
GCGGCCCTGATGTCGGGGGGTGAGCCACCAGGACCGCCGGGGTCTGCGGTCCCGGTCAGACGGTGACGCCCTTGCTGTTCAGCCAGGCGGCCGGGTCCACCGGGGAGCCCCCGACATGGACCTCGAAGTGCAGGTGCGGGCCGGTCACGTTGCCGGTGGCGCCCACCCGGCCGATGGTGTCGCCCGCGGCGACGGTGCCGGAGGTCTGCACCATGGAGGACAGGTGGCAGTACCAGGTCTGGGTGCCGTCCTCGTGGGTGACGATGACGCGGTAGCCGTAGGCGCCCGCCCAGCCGGCGGAGGTGATCTCGCCGGCGCCCGCGGCGCGGACCGCGGTGCCCGAGGGGGCGGCGAAGTCCGTGCCAGTGTGGTTGGCGGACCAGCGGTCGCCCGCCTGGCCGTAGCTGGCGGTGATCGTGTAGTTGGAGGTCGGCACCACGAAGCTGTTGCGGGCCGCCTCGCGCGCCGCCGCCTCCTTGGCCTTCCGCTCGGCCTCCGCCTTCTCGGCGGCGGCCTTCTTCTCCTCGGCCTTCTTCGCCGCGGCCTCGCGGACCTTGCGGGCCGCGGCCTCCTTGGCGGCGGCCTCGGCCGCCTCCTTCTCGGCGGTGGCCCGGTCGGCGTCGAGCGCGGACGCCTGCTGCTGCTCGGCCTGGGCGAGTATGCGGGTGCGCAGCAGCTCGCCGGCGTTGGCGACCTGGGCGACCTTGGTCCCGGCGGAGGGCGCGGCCGCCTCGTCCGCGGCCGAGGAGGTGCCGGCGCCGGGGGCCTCGGTGATGCCGGGCAGGCTGTCCGGCATCGATATCGGGACGGGGCTCTTGCCCTGGGCCGTGGCCACACCGCCGACGCCCATGGCCGCCATCGTGGCGACGCCGAGGACGGTCGAGCCCCGGCCCACCGTCCGCGACTTGGGGAGGCGGTGCCGTCCGCGCACGGGGGCGAGGTCGTCCTCCGTGGGGTTCCAGGCGGGCACGGCGGAACTCGGGGCAGGCTGATTGAGCGCCACGACCGGCGGACTCCTTTCCTTCCTTCTCGCCTACCGGGTTAGCTGACGGGTTCGGAGCAGGAAGGTCTCCTACGGGCTGACGGCGCCCGATTCACCCCAGGTCCCTGCCGAGGCAGGGTGGTGGTTCCCCGGCTCCCTCGGCGCCCGGCTGGGGGCGCTTCGGGATTAAGCGATGGCCGCACGGTGCCGTTGGCTACGGCTTACCGACCGCGCTGCGTTATCAGACGTTAATAGAACGGCCGCTCAGAATCCAAGCGGAACGGGGAATTGAGACCAAGGATTTTTAGGTACCAATCGGGCGTTGCCGGTGTTTTCTGGGGGTGAAGAGGGCTCTCAGGTTGCGAAACGGACTCGGCTCGGTATCGGTGGTTTATACGGAGGCGGGTGTGTCGGACACGGTCCGTGACGGCGAAGAGGGCAACGGCGGGTGCCGTTGCCCTCTTCGTGGCCCGCGGGGCCGGGGTTCGGGCCCCCGCCGGGCCGCCCTCAGTTCGTCAGTTCCACGGCCTCCGAGGACAGCGGGGTGGCGATGTCCTCCAGGGAGCGGCGCTCGGCCTTGACCGCGAACACCGCGGCGACGATCCCGGCGGCCACCATCAGGGCGGCGCCGATCCGGAAGGCGAGCACGGTGTCGGCCACCACACCGCTCTCCGTCAGCTCGGCGAACAGCAGCGGGCCGCTGATGCCGCCCGCCGCCGTGCCGATCGCGTAGAAGAACGCGATGGCCATCGCGCGGGTCTCCATCGGGAAGATCTCGCTGACGGTGAGGTAGGCGGAGCTGGCGCCGGCCGAGGCGAAGAACAGCACCACGCACCAGGACGCGGTGAGGGTGAACGCGTTCAGCCAGCCATTGCCGAACATCCACGCGGTGACGAAGAGCAGCAGCCCGGACAGGATGTAGGTGCCGCTGATCATCGGCCTGCGGCCCCACGTATCGAACATCTTTCCGAGTAGCAGGGGGCCCATGAAATTGCCGAAGGCGATGACGACGAAGTAGTAGCCGGTGCTGCCGGTCGGGACGTCGTAGAACGTGTGCAGGATCGAGCCGAAGCCGAAAGTGATCGCGTTGTAGAGGAACGCCTGGCCGATGAACAGGGCGAGCCCCAGCACCGCGCGCCGGGGATAGGAGCGGAACAGGGTGCGGCCGATGGTGACGAATCCCACGGCGCCCCGCTGCCGGATGGTGATGCGGCTGCGCGGCTCCGGCAGCGGCTTGCCGGTCTCGGCCTCGACGCCGCGCTCCACGTCGGCGACCAGCGCCTCGGCCTCCTCGCCCCGGCCGTGCATGAACATCCAGCGTGGACTCTCCGGCACGTGCCGCCGCACCAGCAGGATCGCCAGACCCAGCACCACGCCGAGGGCGAAGGTGAGCCGCCAGCCGACGTTCGCCGGGAAGATGTCGGTGTTCAGCATCAGCACGGACAGCAGCGAGCCGCCCATCGCGCCGAGCCAGAAGCTGCCGTTGATGATCAGGTCCACCCGGCCGCGGTAGGCGCTGGGGATCAGCTCGTCGATCGCGGAGTTGATGGCCGCGTACTCGCCGCCGATGCCGAAGCCGGTCAGGAAGCGGAAGAGGAAGAACCACCAGGTGGAGAACGACACCGCGGTCAGGGCGGTGGCGGCCAGGTAGACCGCCAGGGTGATCAGGAACAGCTTCTTGCGGCCGAAGCGGTCGGTGAGCCAGCCGAAGAACAGCGCGCCGCAGCAGGCCCCGGCGACATAGAGCGCGGCGGCCATGCCGGTGACCTGGGCGCCGGAGATGGGCAGGCCGCTGCCCTCCTCGGACAGGCGGCTGGCGATGTTGCCGACGACGGTCACCTCGAGCCCGTCCAGGATCCAGACGGTGCCGAGCCCTATGACGATCATCCAGTGCCAGCGCGACCAGGGGAGCCGGTCCAGGCGGGCGGGGACGTCAGTGGTGGCGACGGTGCCCCCGTCGGCGGCGGCGCCGCGGGCGTCGGCGGCGCCGGGCTCGGGGCCGATCGCGTCCGTGCTGCCCCCGCCGGTGCGTCCAGCACCGGTACCCGTTCCTGCGTCCGCCTCGCCGAGCGTCGTCATGTCCGGCTCCGTTCGCCCGATGATGATGTGTCCCGGTTGTCGCCCTTTCGGGGTGGTCTGCGAGTACCCGAAGATCAACTCCCGTAAACGGGCAATCGGTTGGCAGTGCGCGGGAAGCGACGCGGGAGTGGGCGCGGGGGCGGGGGACCGGGCGGGGGCGGGTGTGGGCCAGGTGGCGGGGAGGAGGCGGCCGCTCACCCGGCCGGAGCAGCGGGCGGGCGCCTCGAGGGCGGGGTGCGCCCGCCTCCGTGGTGTGGGGTGGGTGGTGGAGGCGGGCGCGGTCCGGGGGGGGCGGCGGGTCAGGCCGTCAGATGGGCCAGGGCGTCGGCCCACTGGACGAGGTGGCGGTCGGGGAGGAAGTCGCGGCGCACCCGCTCCCGGGCGCCGGCGCCCAGGCGGCGGGCCAGGGACGGGTCGGACAGCAGGCGGGCCAGGTGGCGGCCGAGGGACTCGCGGTCCCGGGGGTCCGGCAGCAGCAGGCCGTCCTGCCCGTGCCTGATCTGGTCGGTGATCCCGCCGACGGCGCTGGCGATCACCGGGCGGGACTTCCACATCGCCTCCGTGACGGTCAGGCCGAAGCCCTCGGCGAGGCTCTTCTGCACCACCACGGTGGCGTAGCGCTGGAACGCGGCGGTGAGCTGGGCGTTCGCCGTCAGGTCGGACATGGGCAGGGAGAACAGGTGGATCCGTGCCCGCGCCCGGGCGGGCAGCCGCCGCCAGGCGTCGTGGCACTCCCGCAGCACCCTGGAGCCGCCGGGGTCGTCGGCGACCCCGGTGACGTCGGGGCCCGCGAGCACCAGGTGGGCGCCGTCCAGGACGGCGGCGTGGTCGGCGAAGGCCGCCATGACGCCGCGCATGTCCTTGAGCACGTCCCACCGGGAGACCTGGGTGACCAGCGGGGCGTCGGTGGGCGGCGGGGGCCCCTCGGAGACCCGGTGCACCCGCGGCGGCGGGACGGCGACCGGTCGCGGGGCGCCGGGGGCGAGCGCCCCGGCCAGGCCCAGCAGGTCCCGGGCCGAGCCGAGGCCGAGCTCGCGGTTCTTGGGGGACAGCGGGTCGATGCAGGGCGCGATGACGCGGACGAGGGGCGAGCCGCCGGGCCCGGCCCGCTCCGGCGACCCGGCGCCGGGCCGCGGGACCGCCGCCGTCCGCAGGCCCGCCCCGGCCTGCGCCCCGGCCTGCGCCCCGGCCTGCGCGCCGGCGGCGGCCCGCGCCGCGGCGGCGCTCCTGTCCGCGCCGGTGTCCGCGTCCGCCTCCGCGCCGTCCTCCTCCCCCGCGGCCGGCGGGTACCAGCGGCGGCACGGGGGCGGGATGTGGCGGGCGGTGGAGAACACCAGCAGCGAGGCCGCCTCCAGATGCGGCAGCAGGCGGTACCAGGTGCGCTCGGCCGCCGCCGTGGGGGTGTCGGCGCCGATGTGGCAGCGCCACACGACCGTGGCCCCGGACCGCCGCAGCGGCGCGGCCAGGCCCAGGGCCTGCGGGTCGTGCAGCACGACCACGTCGCCGGGGCGCAGCCGCGCGGCCATCCGCGCCGCCGCGCCGGAGCACACCTCGGTGTAGTGCGCCCAGTCGTCCTCCCGGGGGTCGGGCACCTCCCGGTGCCCGTACAGCAGCAGGCACAGCCGCTTGGCGATGCCCACGTACCGGGCGTCGCCGGCGAGCACCAGCCAGCGCACGTCGAACCCGGACGCCCTGGCGTACGGCAGCAGGGCGTGGGACAGCTCGGCCACTCCCCCGCCCGCCGCGGTGGTGTTGACCTGCCACACGGTGCGGGCGCCGAGCGCCCGCCGGGCGCGGTCGGCGGCGGTGGCCAGGGTGTGGAAGCGTTCCGCGCCGAGGACCGGGAGCAGGGTGCGCAGCGGGCGCTCGGCCAGGGGCACGCTTCTCACGGCGTCTCCTTGTCGATCGGGGCCTGCCCGCCGGGCGCGGCGGGCGCCTGGCCGACGGTGACCACGGTGGTGGGCCTGGCCCTGGGCGCGACGGCCCCGGCGAACGCGGCCGCGGTCACGGCGAGCACGGCCAGCGACCCGAACGCGGTGGACAGGCCGACCATCCCGGCGAGCGCCCCGAACCCGGCGGGCCCGGCGAGGAACCCGATGTAGCCGACGGCGCAGATCGCGGCGACGCCGGTGGCGCGGGGCACCGCCGGGTTCTCGCCCGCGGCGCACAGCGCGGCCGGGACCGCGGCGGCCAGGCCCGCGCCGAGCATGGCCAGGCCGAGGATGCCGACGGGGATGCTGTGGAACGCCGCCGACAGCAGGAAGCCCGCCGCGGCCAGCAGCGTCCCCGCCCGCACGGTGGCGACCATGCCGAACCGGGACGCCAGCGGGTCGGCGGCCAGCCGCCCGATGCCCATGGTGGCGGCGAACACGGTGAACACCGCGCTGGCGACCCCGGCCGGGGCGTCCAGCGCGTCCCGGAAGTACACGGTGATCCAGTTGGTGACGGCGCTCTCGGTGAGGAAGATGCACAGCGCCAGCACGCCGAGCCCGACCAGGGACGGCGGCAGGCTCCAGCGGGCGGTGCCGGGGCGGCACGGCTGGCCGCTCAGCCGACGGTCGGCGGACGCGGGCAGCAGCCACCTGCTCACCACCACCCCGATCGCCGCGGCGGTGAGCGCGGCCAGCCCCAGGTGCACCGGGGTCGGCACGCCGGTGGCCACGGCCAGCGCCCCGCAGCCGGAGCCGACCAGGCCGCCGAAGCTGTTGGCGGCGTGGATGGAGGCGAACATCGGCCGGTCGTAGTGGGCCTGCACGGTGACGCCGTGCGCGTTCATCGCGGCGGCGAGACCGGCGTTGGCGGCGCTGAGCACCACCATGGCCAGGAAGAGGCCGAGCAGCCCCGGGGCGAACGCGGGCAGCGCCAGGCTCAGGCAGTACACCAGGAGCGAGAGCCGCACCGGCGGGCGGCTGCCGTGGCGCCAGCACGCCCGGCCGACGAACGGGATGGCCAGCAGCGGCCCGACCGCGACGCCGGTGAAGGCCAGGGTCAGGTCGCCGGTGTCCAGGCCGAGGTCCTCCTGGACCTGCGGGATGCGCGGCACCCAGGTGGTGTAGACGGCGGAGTGCAGGAACGAGGTGAGGGTGATGGCGTAGCGGGCCCGTTTCAGCCGGGTCCGGTCGGTGACGACGACAGGGGCCGCGGCGTGCGGTTCCGTTCCGGTCGAGTCCATGTGCGCTCTCCTGTGCTGTGGGGGGAGACCGGCGCGGGGCGCGTCCGCGCCGGTCCTGGTGCTCCGCCCGGCGCGCCGGGCGGTGCCGCCTCGTGCCGGGTGCCGCCGCGCACCACTCGGCCCGGGGGCCGGTCCGGGCCCGGTGGGGGAGGGCCCGGAGGCGTCACGGGCGGTGGCGGCGGGCGAGGACGAGGCGGGTCAGGTCCTCGACGACGGCCGTGGCGTCCGGCAGGTCGTCGGCGGGGTGCGTGGTGGCCACCGCGGCCACCGCGCACCCGGCGGCCCTGGCCGACCGCACCCCGGCGGGGGCGTCCTCGACGGCGAGGCAGTCGGCCGGGTCGGCGGCCAGGCGGCGGGCCGCGGCCAGGTAGGGCTGGGGGTCGGGCTTGCCGCGGACGGTGTCCTCCGCGGCGACCAGCACCGGGGGGCCGGGCAGCCCCGCCCTTGTGAGGCGGTGCCGGGCGAGCCGGGCCGAGCAGGCCGTCACCACGGCCCAGCGGTGGCCGTCGGCCAGGGCGCCGAGCAGGTCGCGGGCGCCGGGGGCGGCGGTGCCCGGCTCGTCGTCCCGCTCCTGCACTCGCAACTGAAACCTGGCCGCCGCGGCGACGAGGTCGTCGGGCCAGGACGGCCGGATCCTGCGGATGACGTCGGCGGCGGTGCGCCCGTGCACGTGGGGGGTGAGTTCACGGGGTTCGACGTCGTAGCGCCCGCACCAGGAGCGCCAGGCGCGGTCCACGGACGCCCGGGAGTCGACGAGGGTGCCGTCGAGGTCGAGCAGCACCGCCGCGTACTCACCGGCGAGGCCGTGCGGGGCGAGCACCTTGGTGCGGGCGGCGTGGTTCACGCCGGGTCCCGCGGCTGGGGGTCCGCGCTTCCCGGGCGGGGGGTGGGCCGGTCGCGGCGGGCGAGGGGGACGCGGGGGTCGGCGGGGACGCGGGGGTCCTGCGGGGCGGTGGGGGCGGGGGCGGCCGGGGTGGCGCGGCGGGGCAGGCCGGCGGGGGTGCGGCCGGGGGGTGCGGGCGGGCCCGCGGGGGACGGCCCGCCCGGTGGGGCCGGATCGGCCCGGTCGCCGCCCTGCTCGTCGGCCTGCCCCGGCCAGTCGCCGTAGCGGGCCAGGAACTCCCGCTCCGCGGCCAGCGCCGACGGGTGCGCGGTGAGGGCGCGCAGCACGGACACCGGCGCGGTGACGCTGTCCGCGCCCAGCTTCAGCACCTCCACCACCTGCTCCACGCTCTTGACGGAGGCGGCCAGCACCTGGGGGACGGGGCGGGTGCCGCGCACGGCGACGAGGTCGGCGACCAGCGTGTCGGAGACGTCCGGGTCCCGCAGGCCCCGGTCGTGGTAGGGGATGACGGCCCGGCAGCCCAGGGCCATGCCCACCACCATGGCCTGCGGGGCCTGCGCGGCGGTGAGGGCGACGGGGATGCCGCGGCGGGCCAGGGTGCGGGCGAGCGCGGTGCCCTCCGGGGTGGCCATGGCCTTGACCACCACGCGTCCCGGCGCCATCCGGAAGGCCCGTTCCGCCTCGGCCTCCAGGTCGCGGCCGTAGGCGCCGGTGGGCTGGTAGTACACCTCGGTGAGCGGCAGGCCGAGCAGCACCGCGAGCTGGTCGAGCGGCTTGTCGGTCACCGCGCGCAGCAGCGACGGGTTGGTGGTGACGCCGCGCGCCAGGCCGAGCTCGACGGCGAGGGCCGCCTCGTCCGCGTCCGCGGTGTCCACCAGCAGGGTGCTCCTGGGCCGGGTGATCCCGGCTCCCGCGGCGGTCACGAGGCCACCGCCCGCTGCTCGTCGAAGCCCCGGGTGACCCAGATGCCCCGCCAGGCCACCGGGTCGTCGGGCAGCCGCAGCTCCACCAGCGCGGGCCCGTCCGCGCCCGCCGCCGCCTCCAGCTCCTTCGCCAGGGCGCCGACGGCCGCCGACACCTCGGTGGGCGCGGCGCCCACGGGCACGCCGACGGAGGCGGCCGGGACGCCGAGGGCGCGCGCCACGGCGCAGTAGTCGAGCCCGTCGGCGTTGCGCAGCAGCGGGCGGCGGCCCCGGTCGAACCACTCGGGTCCGCCGGCGGCGGCCTGCTTGGCCAGCGACACCGAGCGGCCGTTGTTGCACACCAGGTATGTCACCCGCGCCCGCTGCTGCACGGCGGCGACCAGCCCCTGGAAGGAGTTGGTGAACGCCTGGTCGCCGAGTGTGCACAGCACCCGCCGGGCGGGTTCGGCCAGGGCGAGGCCGGTGGCCAGCGGCAGCCCGGCGCCGACGAAGCCGCCGTGCCCGCCGAAGACCCGCAGCCCGGCGGGGAAGGCGTCGTAGCTCTCGGCGAGCAGGCCGCCGAACATCTGGCTGTCGTCCACCAGCACCGGGTGCTCCCAGCGGGCCAGCAGCCCGGCCACCGCCGCCGCGACCTCGCCGCGGGCCCGCACGATCCGGTCGGGTGGCGGCTCGGGGCCCACGTCGGCGCCCTTGGCCACCTCGGGGCCGAACCACGGCTCGTGGCGGGGCGCGTCCCGCTCCAGCAGCCCGGCCACCTCGCGCAGGGCCGCGCCCGGGTCCCCGGCCACGACCAGGTCGCCGGGGCGCAGATAGCCGTTCTTGGCGGCCTTGACCGGGTCGGTGCCGATCACCACCTTGGGGCAGGCGGGCAGCGGCCCGGTGACCCGCGGGTACATGTTGCGGTCCTCGACGGTGACGAGCAGGTCGCAGCCGGCCAGCAGCTCGGCGTGGGCGTGGCTGTAGGGGTTGAGCCAGCCGGCGAACCCGGTGACCTCCTCGAACCGCAGCCGCTCGAACAGCATCGGGCCGCGCCGGTAGCGGATCTGGAGCACGGCGGCGCCCAGCACCCGGCCGATCAGGTCCAGGCCGGGGCGGACGTCGAAGCGCAGCGCGTAGTCGTCCACCAGCAGCACCGGCCGCCGCGCGGCCCGCAGCGCGTCCGCGGCGGCGGCGAGCGCGGCGGAGCCCGCCCGCAGGGTCGCGGGCGGCGCCGGGGCGGGCAGCAGCGCGGAGGCGGGCACCCAGCGGGCCTCGGCCACGTCCTGCGGGACGCCGAGCAGCACCGGGCGGTACGGCGCCTCGCGCACCCGGCGGCAGGCCTCGCGCACCCGCGCCACGAACTCCGACGCGGCCACCGCCGCCGCCTCCGCGCCGTCCGGCACCGCGGGGGCCTGCCACCACCAGCCGGTGAACGCGCCCACCGCGGGCAGCAGCCCGGCCTCGCCGTGCGGCGGCAGGAACGGCGCCGACGCGGTGGTGGGCAGCCCGGCGACGCAGAGCGCGCCGATCTCGTTGCGCAGCGCGTCCGCGATGGCGCCGGTCGCGTTGGTCAGGCCCCGCGCGCCGTGCAGGACGGCGGCGCCGCGCCCCGGTTCGAGCAGGCAGGCGCCGGCCGCCAGGAACGCCGACTCCTTGTCCCCGCGGCCGTTGACCATCTCGACGCCCGCGGTGCGGTCCAGCGCGTCGCACAGGGCCAGCTCGCTGGTGCCCGGGTAGCCGAAGACGGTGGTGGTGCCGGCGGCGGCCAGCACCACGGCCACCGTCTCGGCGCCGGTGAGCGGGGGCGCCTGGGCGGCGATGGCGTCCACCACCGCGGCGGCGTACGCCCTGTCGGCGGACATCGCCCCGGCCAGGGCGTCCACCGCGGACTCCCGGCCCCGGGCCAGCAGGTGGCCGGCCAGGCGTGCCGCGTCCGCCTCGGCCGCCCGCAGGACGCGGGCGGCGGCGACCGCGGGGTCGTCCGGAAGGCGGCCGGCGGCCCGGCGGATCGCTGGGTGATCTGTGACGGGCATGGATACCTCGTTTCTCGACCACGACGATCGCCAATACCCGAACCACTTTAAGGATCCCTCGGCTTGGAAAAGTGAATTTCCTGCGAAACCGCCGATGTGGGGGAATCTTCGTGGGGCGGGGCGGCCTGTTTCCGCGCACGCACGCCCCCCGTTCTGTAGGGGAGCAATGTGCTGCCGGTGCCGGTGTCGTGAAAGGCCACGGGGGGTGGCACCCCGACCGGGACAATTCCGGCCGCCATGCCGGGGGTGCCGCCCCGGGCGTTACTCGGCGCATCTTTCACGGGTGGGCCGGGCGGGAATTCCACCCTCGCGCTCGCACGGAAAGTGAGGTCGGCATTACGGGAGTAGTGGATGGGTGGCGGCGGGACGGAAAAAGGAAAAAACTGGGGAATGATGATTGCTCGAGGGGTGATTATCATCCGGTTCTTCACCGGGGGCGGGGCCCGGGGGCGGGGCGGCGGGGGGCCGCCGCGGGGGGGGGGAGGAGGGAGTCGGCGGGGCCGTCGGCGCGGCGGTGCGCGTTCCCCCCTGGTCCGGCCCGTGCCGTGAACGTATCGTCGGGCGTCGGGGCACTGAGTGCCACGTGTGACGGAAGGGGCACCGGTGGAGGACCTGGCGCGCAGTTACCGCAGTTTCGCGCGCGAGCACGCGCGAGGGCAGTCCGAGGCGTACGAGCGGCTCGCCGAGGGCATCGCGGACGACCCCGCGGTGCTGGCGCTGATCGCGCGGCTGCCCCGCGGCAACAAGCGGCAGCCGAACCTGCTGTTCGCCGCCGTCCGCCACCTCGGCGGCCCGCACGGCGACTACGCCGCGTTCCGCTCCTTCGTGCTCGACCGCTGGGACGACGTCGCGGCCACCATGCTCGCCCGGTACACCCAGACCAACGAGCCCGCCCGCTGCGCCGTCCTGCTGCCGCTGCTCGCCGCCCTGCCGCAGCCCCTGGCCCTGCTGGAGGTGGGCGCCTCCGCGGGCCTTTGCCTGCACCCGGACCGGTACCGCTACCGCTACGACGGCGGGCGCGGGTTCGGCCCGTCCGACAGCCGCGTGGTGTTCGAGTGCCGCACGTCGGGCCCCGTCCCGGTGCCGGAGGCGGTCCCCCGGGTGGTGTGGCGGGCCGGGATCGACCTCAACCCGCTGGACGTGCGCGACGAGGAGGACCGCCGCTGGCTGGAGGCGCTGGTGTGGCCGGGCCGCCCGGAGCGCACCCACCGGCTGCGGGCGGCGATCGAGACCGTCCGGGACACCCCGCCGCGGATCGTGCGCGGCGACCTCGTAGCGGAGCTGCCCGGCCTCGCCGCCCAGGCCCCGCCCGACGCCACGCTCGTGGTCTTCCACACCGCCGTGCTCACCTACCTGCCCCTCGCCGAGCGGGAGCGCTTCGCGAGGGCGGTGCGCCGACTGCCGGGGCACTGGGTGTCGAACGAGCACCCCACGGTCCTGCCGTGGCTGGGCGGCCCGGTGCCGGACGACCCGCACCTGCTCACCCTGGCCCTGGACGAGCGCCCGGTCGCGTTCACGGTGCCGCACGGCCAGGCGGTGCACTGGCTCGGGTGACACCGGACCGGGTCACCCCGCCCGGGTCGCCCCGCCCGGGTCGCCCGGGGAACAGGAGGAGGGCGGAGCCGCGGGTGGGTGGCGGCTCCGCCCCGTACTGGGACGGCGGTCAGCGCAGCTTGGCGACCGCCCTCTTGGTGGTCTTCCTGAAGTCGGCGACCTGCGCGTCGCCGAAGTCGCCCATCTGCCCCCACTGGACGACCGTCACGTCCCGCCCGTCCCTGCCGATGCCGAACATCGCGATGTCCTGCGAGCCGACCTCGGGGTGGGCGGTGTGCACGCCGTAGACGTACGCGCCGTCCGCCACCAGCGCCTTGCCGAACGACTTGTACTCGGCGACGGCCTCCGGGTCGGCGGCCTCGTACTCCTCGGCGCAGTTCTCGACGGCGGTGCGCAGCGCCCGCACCAGCCGCTCGGCCTCCGCCTCGTTCGCGGAGCCGACGACGTACTGGGCGCCGCCCGCGTCCAGCTCAGTCGTGTACAGCCGGTAGCTGGTCTGCGCGGCGGGCAGCGCCTCGCCGACGCAGAACGGCAGTGGGTCGGGCAGCCCCTGGGTCACCTCGCCCGCCTGCCAGGACGAGGAGGGGTGCGGCGGCATCTCGGACGGGTCGAGGAACGACGGCGCCGTGGCGGCCGAGGCGGCGGCGACGGTCAGGCCGGCGGCGAGGAGCGCGGTCAGGCCGGTGGCGGCGGTGCGGCGCCTGCGCAGGTACATGGTGGTGTCCCCCCTGGGCCGGAATGGGTGATTCCGGGTTCCGGGTGTCAGGAACCGGGCCCGCCGGGCGGGTCCGCGGTTCGTCGGCTGTTCGGCTCCACCGCGTTCGGCGGAGCCCTCGGCGCGGTCACGCCGCCTCCCGGGACCCGCGTCCCGGGGGCGGCCGTGCCGCTGATGGCGCCGCGTCGGCCGGAACCCCCGAACCGGCCGCCGCGGCGATGTGGACCAGCCTGGACGGCGGCGGCCGGGCCCCGCAACGCCGGGCCGCCATGGAACCGTTCCAGGGTCATTGACGTGGGAAGACGTGGAGGGCTGGAACGCCGCGGCGGGCCGGCCGGCACCGGTGGAGCGGGACGACGAGGACAACGGAGGATCATGGGAGCGCCGAGGCAGGCCGAGGTCGAGGAGCTCGCCGCGCGACTGCGCGCGCTGAAGGAGCGCTCCGGGCGCTCGTACGCGGCGCTGGCGCGGCGGCTGAACGTCAGCCAGTCCTCGCTGCACCGCTACTGCTCGGGCGAGACGGTGCCGGTGGAGTTCGCCCCGCTGGAGCGCTTCGCCCGCCTGTGCGGGGCGGGCCCCGAGGAACTGGTCGCCCTGCACACGACGTGGAACGCCGCCGACGCGGCCCGCTGGATCCCGGGCCGGGAGACGGCGGGGGACGGGACGGCGGGCGGCGCCGCGGGTGACGGGGGTCGCGATCAGGCCGCGGGCGGCGGCGAGACCGCGGGCGAGGGCGGCACGGCGGGGGAGCGCGCGGCGGGAGAGGGGGCGGCCGGGGAGACCGCGGGCGAGGGCGGAGCGGTTGAGGCCCGGGCGGCCGGTGACGAGACGGCCGAGAGCGGAGCGACCGAGGGCGCAACCGCTGAGGCTGACGCAGGCGCGGCGGATGAGGCCGAGACCGGCGCAGTCGAGACCGGCGCAGTCGAGGCCCACGGGTCCGGGACCGACAGGGCCGAGCCCGGCGCGGCCCGGACCAGTGCCCCCCTCCCCACCCCGGCCGACCGCCCCGCCCCGGCCGGGCCCACCGCCTCCCCCGCTCCCGCCCCCTCCCGCCGTCCCCTCCGCCGGGGTCCCGGGACGGCCGGGCGGGCGCGGGCGCTGGTGGTCGCGGGGGCGGCCGCCGCCGTGGCGCTGACCACCCTGGTGGCCATCCGGGCCGCCCCGGACTCCGGGGACGACCCCTCCGCGGCGGGGCGCGCCGAGCGGGTGCGGGCCGCCTCCCCCGGGCCGTCCGCCGTGTCCCGCCCGCCCGCCGCGAGCCCGTCCTCCTCGCCGTCCGCGCGGGCGAAGCCGAAGCGGAAGGAGGCCCGTCCGTCCTCCGCGCGTCCCGCCGGGGCCGCCTCACCCAACGCATCGGTGCCCGGCGGGAGCTCCTCCCCCGGTCCCGACCGCACGGGCGGGACCGGCGGCGCGGTGCCGCTGGCCTGGACGGTCAGCTCCCACGAGTGGCAGAACGGCTGCGACCACGCCTATGTGATCGACCGTCCCGCCGACGAGGTCCCCCCGCCGCCCGTGGAGCAGGACGCGCGGAGCTGGGCGCGCTCGCTGGGCGCCGTGCACGGGGGCGACACCAATGTGCAGGTGTCCGTGCAGGGCACCTCGGGCCGGGCGGTGGTGCTTGAGTCGCTGCGGGTGCGGGTGGTGGAGCGGCGCGCTCCGGTGCGGGGCAACGTCTTCCTGATGAGCCCGGGCTGCGGTGGCGCGCTGACGCCGCGCTCGTTCGACGTGGACCTGGACGTCCCCCGCCCGGTGGCGCGCGCGGTGCCCGGCCACGACGGCGAGAACCCCATCCCCGCGGTGTCGTTCCCCTACCGGGTGTCGGCGAGCGACCCGGAGGTGCTGCTGGTCACCGGGCGCACGGCGGGCTGTGACTGCGACTGGTACCTGGAGCTGGGCTGGAGCAGCGGGGGCCGCTCGGGCACGGTGCGGATCGACGACGGCGGCCGCCCGTTCCGCACCAGCGGCGTGGCGGGACTGCCGCGGTACGGGTACGGGACGGACGGCCGCTGGACGCGGGAGTGAGCGGGTTTCGGGCCGGGGCTTGACCTCAAGTTTTGTTGAGGTTCCAAGCTTGTGGCACGGCCGAAGGGGCCGACCCGACCGACCCGAGAAGAGGGACCCGACATGTCCAGCGACCAGGTGACCCAGTCCGCCGAGACCGCCGCCCACGACTCCGGACGGGACGACGCGGCCGACCGGCGCCTGCGCGTCGCGGTGATCGTCGGCAGCGTCCGCGAGGGCCGCTTCGCCCCGACCGTGGCCAAGTGGTTCGCCTCCCAGGTGGAGCAGCACGACGACATCGAGATGGACCTGATCGACCTCGCGGACGTGCCGCTGGCCGCCTCGATGCGGCAGACGCCCGTGGGGGACGAGTTCGCCGCGCGCATAGAGCGGGCCGACGCGTTCGTCGTCATCACCCCGGAGTACAACCACGGGTACCCGGGCGCGCTGAAGCTCGCCATCGACTCGGTGTACGGCGGCTGGCAGGGCAAGGCCGTGGGCTTCGTCTCCTACGGCGGGGTCTCCGGGGGCCTGCGCGCGGTGGAGCAGCTCCGGCAGGTCTTCGCCGAGACGCACACGGTGTCCATGCGGGACACGGTGAGCTTCCACGCGGCGTGGGAGCAGTTCGACGAGGACGGCGGGCCGAAGAACCTGGAGCGGGTGAACGGCGCCGCCAAGGTGATGCTCGACCAGTTGGTGTGGTGGGGCACCGCGCTGCGCGAGGCCCGCGCCAAGCGCCCCTACGGCTCCTGACGGCCGGTCGGGGCCGGGTGCCGCCGCGCCTTCGCCGGGGCCGTCCGCCCCTCGCCGCCACCGAGCGGCGGGCCGACGGCCCCTCGCCCCGCCGGGAGCCTTTTCCCGCCCACCTTCCGCGGCGCCCCCGCCCTTGCGGCGTCCGCGCGCCGGGCCGCCCAACCCCACGCCATCCCGGCGAAACGCCTGTGACCGGCGTGACCGAAACAGTCCCCAAGGGTCTGTGATCTGGCTCTCGCCATCACCGTCCGGTCACATTCCGCTCCCATGATGAGCGCTTGTGCCCACGCAGATCCGCACAGCCCCCCGTCCCGCCTCCTCGGGCTCCCGCACCCGCGCCCGTGCCCGGGCCCGGCGCGCGCGCCGGGCGCGCCGGCAGTCCCTGAGCCTCGGGATCGCCGCGCTGGTGTGCCTCGCCGTGCTCGCGGCGGCCGTCGCGCTCCAGCAGCGCACGGCGGAGGACCCCGGTCGCGGCGTTGCCGTCCCGAGCCCCTCCACCGCGGATGCCGACGCCCGGGACGACGCCGCCCGGGACGGGGACGGCTCGCCGGACGACGGCTCGCCCCCGGCCGGAAAGGACCGCGGGGGCGACGCCGCGGGCATACCGGAGACGGGCCCCGGCACCTTCACCGTCGCGCCGGGCGGCGGCCCCAGGAGCGGCGACGGCGGCGAGCTGATGCGGTACCAGGTGACCGTGGAGGACGGCATCGACCTGTCCGCCGACGAGGTCGCCCGGGAGGTCGAGGGGATACTCGGGCACGAGCGCGGCTGGACGGCGCGGGGGCAGTGGTCGTTCCAGCGGGTGGACGGCGGCGAACCCGACTTCGTGGTCCGCCTGGCCACGCCCGGCACGGTGGACGAGATCTGCGGCCGCTACGGCCTGGACACCGGCGGCGAGGTGAACTGCCGGGTCGGCGGCGAGGTGGTGGTCAACCTCAAGCGGTGGATGCTGGCCACCGAGTTCTACACCGACGACGTTCCCGGCTACCGGGCGCTGATCATCAACCACGAGGTGGGGCACTTCCTCGGCAGGGGCCACGAGTCCTGCCCCGGGCGGGGCCGCCCCGCGCCGGTGATGATGCAGCAGATCAAGGGCCTGAAGGGCTGTGTGCCCAACGTCTGGCCGTACGACGAGGACGGCAGGCCGATCACCGGCCCGGCCACCCCCTGACCGGCCACCCCTGACCTGGCGCGGCACCCGGCACCCGGCGTCCGGCACGCACCAGGAGCCCGTCCCGCACCGCGCGCGCCGAGCCCGTCGCGGGCCCCGCACGCGCCGGACGGCCCGGGAACACGGGGGGCACCCGTGTCCCGGGCCGTCGCGGCGTCCGTCACGACGTCGTCAGCGCGGAGCCTCAAGCGGCTGTCGCCGGTCTGTTCAGCACCACGGCACGTGGTCGAGGTTCTTCACGTACCGGGCCGCGACCCAGCCGCCGTCGTGCTTGTCGAGCTTGTACCAGCGCTTGTTGCCGCGGACGTTCTCACCGATCTTCTTGCACTTCAGCTCGATGATCTTGCCGCTGGGCACGAAGCCGACCTTCTGGGCGCGGGTGGAGGGGTAGGCGCGCACGTTGAGGCCGATGTCGGAGACGACCTTGCCCTTGGGGTCGTAGTGCCGGCCCCGGTCCTCGCCGTTGCCGCCACTGCCGCCGTTGTGGCCGTTGCCGCCACCGCCGCCGTTGTGACCGTTGCCGCCGTCACGGCCGTTGCCGCCACCGCCGTTGTGGTCGTTGCCGCCGTTGTGGCCGTTGCCACCGTCGCGCTCCGCTGCCGGGGCGGTCATCTGCCGCGGCTCGGCCGGCCCGGCAGCGGTCGCTGAGGTGGCGGCCAGCGCCCCGAGGGCGAGGGCACCGACGCTGACGGCGGCGGCTGACTTGAGGGTTCTGTTTGCGGACATGTGCAACCGACTCCCTGAGGTGGGCTACGAGGCTGAACGACGGGGCGTCGTGCCCTCGTCTTTCGACCCCAACGGTCACCGTTCGCGGTCGTCCGGAAACGGAGCGAGCACACCTCTTACCACCAACGGACCAGGCAACCCATCCTATTGGCGGACAAAGTGACCATGTTTCTGATCATCTCGTCACCTCACCCGACTACTCGGCCGAATGGGAGCCGACCGCGTCGTCACCGGCCCGCCGGGTCCGCCTCCCCGGCCCCTTCGAGCGCGGCACACTCGGCGGCCAGCTCCGCGGCGCCGATGAGCGCCGTGTGCGTCCCCTCGCCCGTGCACGCGTACGCCCCGGCCACGGCCCCCGCCCGCACGCACGCGTCCACGTCCCGGCCCCGCAGCCAGGCGTGCAGGAATCCGGAGACGAACGCGTCGCCCGCGCCGTTGCTGTCCACCACCGGCCGCTGGGGCCGCACCGCCGGAAAGCGCCGCACCGGCCCGCCGTCCCGGGTCAGCACCCGGCACCCCGCGGCGCCCGCCATCGCCACCACCACCCGGGCCCGCCCCTCGTCGAGGATCCGGCGCAGCACCTCCTCGGCGCGCTCCCCGAGGGCGGCGTCGCTGAGGAACACCAGGTCCGAGCGGAGCGCGTAGGTGAGGTGGTGCGCCGCGCGGCCGTCCCAGTCGTGCAGGTCGGTGGAGCTGGTCCGGCCGAGCCGCTCGATGTCGTCGTACATCTCCCGGTTGTGGCCGGTGATCGACAGGTGGACGTGGCGGGAGCGCTCCAGGAACGGCAGCCAGAACTCGCGGGGCAGCCGCAGGTCCGCGGGGTGCCGCCCGTCGTAGAAGGAGAACCTGCGTCCCTGACGGTCCACCAGGTTCACCCCGCGCGGCGTCCCCGCGGGCGAGATCAGGTGGGCGAAGTCGAGACCGGCGCGGTCGAACGCCTCCAGCACCATCCGCCCCTGGAGGTCGTCGCCGAGGAAGTCCAGGAACTTCACGGCCAGGCCCAGCGCGTGGCAGCCCAGCGCCACCCCGGTGCCGGTGTGGCCCACGTGGTCGCGCACCGGCGGCACCGCGGCGGAGTCGCCCTCCGGGACCCGCAGTTCGTCCACCCGCACGATGGTGTCCACTCCGGCTCCGCCCACCACCAGCACGTCGTGGCCGTGCCCGCCGTGCTCGTGCCCGCCGTCCGCCACTGCCCGCTCCCGTCGCCGTGCCCGACCCGCCCGCGTTCCCGCGCGACCACACCCTAAGCCCGCCCTCCCGCCGTCCCGCGCCGCCGCAACCGCCCCGGCGATGACGGATTTCCGGCCGGTGCGCGATCGGAAGTGACACTTTCGCGGCGCCGTGCGGTCTGTGGGCGAGGAGTGCGGCTGGGCACTCCGGGGAGGAGAAGAATCGGTGCAGACGTCGCCGAAGACGCGTCAGTACCCGCTGGTGGCGGCGAACGGCCCGGTGATCGCGGCCGATGTCGTCACCATGGTCTGGGAACGCTCGGGGATCAAGCTCGACTACTCCGTCAGGAGCCTGGCGATCGTGGACCGGATCATCGAGGGGATCCGCCACGAGTCGCCGCCTGTCGAATCCGTCGCGGACACCCTGCTGGGCTTCGGCGCCTACGCGGGCGAGGTCCTCGTCCGGCACGCGGACGCCGTGTGGGTGGACTTCGACGACACCCAGCGCAGTTGGTTCCGCCAGCCGTTCGGGGTGCGCACTCCCGACGGGCGGGCGTGGAATCCGCTGGGCAGGGCGGTGCGGCGGTACACCAACGGCATCGAGGACTCCATCCAACTGCTCTACGTGGCAGTGGTTGTCGCCGACCCCCGAGAGGTCTGATGCGTCATCATCATCCGTGCCAGGATGCGCGGTATGCATCACGACAGGGCTGCCGCCCCGCCGGGCCAGGGCGCTGCCGGGGACGATCTCACGGCCGCGTTACACCAGGCGCAGCGCGGCAGCGAAACGGGCTTCCGGACCGTCTACCGCGTGATCAATCCGGAGCTGGTGCGCTACGCCCGGGTCATCGTCGGCGACGACGCCGAGGACGTGGTGTCCGAGACGTGGCTGCAACTCACCAGGGAACTCGCCCGGTTCCGGGGTGACGGGGCGGCCTTCCGCTCCCTCGCGCTGCTGAAGACCCGCGACCGGGCGCGGGACCTGCTGCGGCGCAGGAAGGCCAGGGGCGAGGAGGTGACGCTCCCGGCGGAGCACCTGCCCGAGCCCAGGGACACGGGAGCGGACGCGGCGGAGACGGTGCTGGAGGCCCTGTCCACCGAGCAGGCCATCGCGTTCATAGCGACCCTGCCGAGGGCGCAGGCCGAGGCGGTGATGCTGCGGGTGGTGCTCGGGATGGACGCGGCCGGCGCCAGCGCGGTGCTGGGCAGGAGGCAGGGAGCGGTGCGGATGGCGGTGTCCCGCGGGCTGCGGCAGCTCGCGCGGACGCTGGAACGCCGCGGGAGTCACGGCGCGGGCGCGCCGGATCGGCGGGGGTGAGGAGGTGAGCGACGAGATGGACCCCAGGAGCAGCGGACCCGAGGGCACGGGCCCCCGGGAAGCGGACCCGCGTGGCGCGGACGGCGGGCCCGCGGGACCGCAGAGGATCGACGGCGACCTGGTGCGGCGACTGGCCGGCGCGGACGACGGGGACACGCCGGTGGACGAGCGCGCGGCCGCAGAGCTGGCCCGGCTTCTCGCCGCCGCCGCAGGACCCCCCGCCGGCCTCGACCCCCGCGGGGAGGAACGGGCCGTCGCGGCGTTCCACGCCGCGCGGGAGCAGGGACCCGGCTCGCTGGTGGGCCGGGTGGTGGGGCGGCTGGGAGCGGCCCGCTCCACCGCACTCGCCCTGCTCGTGGCGGGCGCGCTCGGCGGCGGGGTGGCCCTGGCGGGCGGAGGGGGACCGCTTCTGTCACCCGACGGGGACGAGGACCGCGCCCCGGTCAGGCCGTCGACCAGCACCACGGCGCCCGCCACCCCCGGCCCCGGCCCCGGCTCGCCGCCCGCGGAGCGGGGCCACTCCGGGCGCTCCCGGCCCGCCGAAGGCGAGGCTTCGCCCGGCGACGGCGGGAAGGAGCACCGGGGCGGCGGTGCCGCGCCCGGCGACCGCGCCCCCGGTGACGGGAAGGGCGGCAAGGGCCCCGGCAAGGGGAAGGACCCGGACAACGGGAAGGACTCGGAGAACGGGAAGGACAAGGAGCAGAACGGCAAGGGCGGCAAGGGCGAGGGCGCGGAGCAGGGCCAGAGGCCCGCGGACCCCGGATCGGACCGCCCCGGGCCGGACCGCCCCGGCCCCGGGGCCGCCGACCCCGACAGCCCACGGGCCCCGGAGAGGCCCGGGCCCAAGGGCCCGCAGCCCAAGGAGTCCCGGCCCAAGGACCCGGGGGCGAGGAAGCCCGGGCCGAAGGACCCCGGACCCGAGGGCGCCCGGCCGGGCGGCGGCAAGCCGAGGGCCGGGGAGACCGGCGGCTCCGCCGGGCCGGGCGACGGCGGCAGGCCGAAGGACCGGGCGCAGGCGGGGCCCGCAGCGACCGGCCCCGACCAGGGCCCGAGGAACTCCGGGACCGGGGACGGCGGGCGCTGAGGCCTGTCGTCGGCTCCCCCGAGTCGCGGGGCCCGGCCGCCGGGCCGATCCTGGGGGCGGGGGCGGGCCCACGTACCGAACGGCCAGGAGCAGCACCATGACAGCACATGTGCCCGACGAGCTGTGGCAGGAGTTCCACGAGGTGGTGAACATGACCTCGCGGGAGCTGGAGGACTGGCTGCGCACCCGCGACGCGGGCGAGCGGGCCGAGGAGTTCCCCGACCGGGCGGGCGACCCGGAGGGCCGCCGGGTCCTGGAGATCCTCGGCAAGCGCCGGGGCGACCTGACGCCCGCGGACGCGCAGGTGATGCGGCAGGTGGTCCGGGCGGTCCGCGGCCGGACCGACCCGGAGTCCGAGCCCAGGGCGGGCCGCCCCGAGTGGCGGCACCGCCTGATGTCGCTCGGCCACGACCCGCTGAAGCCGACGGCCGTGCGCACCGCCATGCGCCGCGAGTGACCCCCTGCCGGGGCGGCCGCGCGGTCCCGGCCGTCCCGCCCGGCGGAACGGCGCCGGGCACGGCTCCGCCGCGGTGAACGCGCCCGCGGCCATGACTGGCGGGCCGTGCCGGGCTAGCCTCGCGTCCATGGTCGGTAACGAGGGCCGGGTCACCGGCAGGGTGGGGCCCGGTCTGGTGGGCGAGGTCATGGTCTCGGTGCGCGGGGGCGCGGAGGCGTTCCTGGCCTACCCGTCGTCGCCGGACGAGGTCTTCGAGGTGGGCACGATGATCGTGGTGGTCGACTACCGGCCGCCGCGCACGGTGTACGTCTCGCGCTCCTTCGGCTGACCCGGCGGGCGCCCCCGCCCCCATGCCCACCGCCCCCGGGTCCCCGCGGCGCGCCGCCCGTCACCGTTTCGCCATGGAACCGCACCGGCTCGGTCGCAACTCCCGCACGGCACCTCCCGCCCCCCTCGCCCCGGGCGGACCATCGCCCCATGCCCCGCGCGCCGCGCCCGCGGCCGCGGGGCCCCGTGAAGGGGGATGCGCCCATGGTTCTCATGCTGGCGGGGATCGGCCTCGCCGTGTTCCTTGTGCTGCTGATCGTCTTCAAACTGATGTGGCGGGTGGCCGAGCCGAACGAGGCCCTGATCATCTCGGGGTCGCGGCATGCCACGGACGGGCTGAAGGAGGGGATGAACTTCCGCATCGTCACCGGCCGCGGAACGCTCGTCATGCCCGGCGTGCAGGCCGTGCGCAAGCTGTCCCTGGACCTGAACGAGGCCGCGCTCTCCGTGGACTGTGTGACCTACCAGGGCATCCCGGTCAAGGTCCGGGGCGTGGTCATCTTCAAGGTCGGCGACGACTACGTGTCCATCGCGAACGCGGCCCGGCGCTTCCTCGGCCAGCAGAAGCACATGGCCGAGCGGGTCCACAACGTCTTCGCCGGCCATCTGCGCTCCATCGTGGGCGGGCTGACCGTGGAGGACATGATCCGGGACCGGGAGAAGCTGACCGGGCAGACCCGGGTGGCCTCCGGCACCGAGATGGAGAAGCTCGGCCTGATCATCGACTCGTTGCAGATCCAGGAGATCGACGACCCGACCGGCTACATCAAGAACCTCGCCGCCCCGCACACCGCGGCCGTGCGGCGGGACGCGCGGATCGCCCAGGCCGAGGCCGACCGGCTCGCCACCGAGGCCGAGCAGCAGGCCGCGGCCCGCATGGCCGAGGCGACCCGGGACAGCGCCATCCTCCAGGCCGGCTTCCAGGCCGAGCGCGACCGGGCCTCGGCGCAGGCCGACCAGGCCGGGCCGCTGGCGCAGGCGCAGTCCCGCCAGGAGGTCGTCGTCCAGGAGACGCGCATCGCCGAACTGGAGGCGCGGCGGCGCGAGCAGCAGCTCCAGGCGGACATCCGCAAGCCCGCGGACGCCAAGGCGTACGAGACCCGCACGCTCGGTGAGGCGGAGCGGGACGCGCAGATCTCGGCGGCACAGGCCAGGGCCAAGGAGCGGGAGCTGTGGGCCGCGGCCGAGGCGATGGCCACCCGGGTCAACGGCGAGGCCGAGGCGGAGGCCACCCGGGCGCGCGGCCTGGCCGAGGCGGACGCGGTGCGGGCGCAGGGCCTGGCGGAGGCCGAGGGGCTGCGGGCCAGGGCGCAGGCGCTGGCCGAGAACCAGGAGGCGGTCGTCGCCCAGCAGCTCGCCGAGCAGTGGCCGCAGATCGTCTCCGCGGGCGCCCAGGCGCTGGGGAACATCGACAACATGGTGGTGCTCAACGGCGGCGACGGCGTGACGGACCTGTTCGGCAAGGCGCTGACCATGGGCGGCACCGGCCTCGGCCTGGCCCGGCACCTGCTGTCGGCGATGAACGGCGGGGCAGCGAACGGCGCGAACGGCACGTCCGGCGACGGGAGGGCGAACGGCGCCGGGGCGGGCGGCGCCGCCGTGAACGGGGCGGCGGTGCCCGCGGCCGCGCAGGCGGCGGCGCCCGCGGCGGAGGCGGACCCCGGCCCGCGGCAGGACCCGGCCTGACCCCGCGCCGCGGGGCCCGGCCCCGGCGGGGGTGCCCCGCCGGGGCCGGGCGGCCGCCGCGGCACCGACTTTGGTCGCACCCGGCACCGACCGTCGGCCGACGTGCCGCGGGGCCGCCGCGCCTAGCCTCTTCGGGTGCGCAGAGTGATCGAGCTGGCGGGGTTCGCGCTCGTCCTCCAGGGGGTCGGCGGGCTGGTGGACCACCTGTGGGGCGGTTTCTTCGTCGTCGATCTGCTGCCCTTCACCGAGGGCCTCGAGGTCTTCGCGAACCTGGTGCTCGCGGTCCTCGGTGGCGCCGTGGCCACCGCCGCGGACCGCACCCGCCCCTGGTGAGGCCCCGGTGCGGGGACGAGAAGGACCGACCAGGACAGGAACGGTGGACGTGACCGCGAGGAGGACCCCGGGAATGGCAGCGTCGCCGCGCCACGGCGAGACGGTGGTGTCCGCGCCCGGCTGGCTCGCCGCGATGTGGATCGGCCTGCCGCTCCTCGGCGCCGGGGCCGGCTGGCTGCTCCAGGCCGTGGCGGGCTGGCTGGTGAAGGTGCCGTTCGTGCCGTTCGACGGTGTGCTCCGGGCGATCGACGAGGTGTCGGACGTCGAGCCGTGGTCCACGGTCGGCGGCCTGGCGGTCGGCGCGCTCGCCGGTGCGGTGCTCGCCGGCCTCGGGGCGCTGGAGCACGTCACCGTCACCGTCTCGGGTCACGGGGTGGCGCTGCGCCGGGTGGGCGAGACCCGCGCCTGTCCGCGCTCCGACATCGCCGCCGCGTTCGCGGAGGGCGAGGTGCTGGTGCTGCTCGGCCACGCCACCGAGGAGCTGCTCAGGGAGAAGACCGGCTACGGCCCGGCCAAGCTGGGGCCCGCGTTCGCCGCGCACGGCTACCGGTGGCTGGACGGCGACCCGCACCGGGCGGAGTTCCGGCGCTGGGTGCCCGGCGCCGACGGCCTGCCGCCGGGCGCCGACGCGCTGCTGCGGGCCAGGGAGAAGGCCCTGGAGAAGGGCGACAAGGACGACGCGGCCGAACTGCGCGGGGAGCTGGCCGCGCTCGGCGTGGTGGTCCGCGAGGAGAAGAAGCGCCAGTACTGGCGGCAGGTGCCCGGGGACTGACCGGGCCGGCCTGACCGGGCGGGCGCGGCGGGCGGCCGGGGCACAGCCACCCCTCCGCCGCGGACGCGCGGGCGGGGACGTCCGGCGCGGGTGCTGCTGCCCCGCTCCCGGCGTCCCCGCCGTCCCGCGTCCCCGTTTCCGCCGAGGGGCTACCTGGCGACCTTGACCTTCTGCACGGCCGCCACCCCGAGGGCGGCGAGGCCGATCTGGAACAGCCATTCGATCCAGTCCACGCCGTCGGTGTCCGCGACCCCGAACGCGGCCGCGATGGCCGAGCCGATGAACGCGGCGACGATGCCGACCAGAATGGTGGCGATGATGCCGATGCGCTGCCGTCCGGGGAGCACCAGGCGGCCTAGCGCACCGATGATGATGCCGATGATCAGCGCACTGATGATGCCGGAAATCTCCACGATGGTCCTTCCTCGGCGGATTTCGTACCTGTGTTCCTGGTGCCCCCCTTGACGGGTCTCACTCCTCGGGACCGGCCGGACGGCCGTTCCGGCCACGGCCACCGCTTCGTTGCACCGGTCGGACCAGACCGTCCTGGCCCGTGTCGACCAGTTGGGCCCACCCGGGGAGCCGTCGATGGAGGAATCAGGTCAACCGCCCGCAGCGGGCAGGACCGCCGGACCGCACTCCGGCCGGGGGGTGCTGGAGGGCGCCTTCACGCTGCTCGACGCGGTGGAACGCGCCGGGGAGGCGGGCCTGACCCGGCTGGCCGCCGCGACCGGCCTGCCCAAGACCACCGCCCACCGGCTGCTGGACCAGCTCGTGGCGCTCGGCGCCGTGGAGCGGCGCGGCGGACGGTACCGGGTGGGGGCGCGGATCTTCCGGCTCGGCAGCGCCTGGCAGCCGCACCCCGGGCTGCTGGCCGCCGCCTCGGGGCCGGTGCGCGGCCTGGCCGGCGCCACCGGGGCGACCGTGGCGGTGTGCGTGCTGCGAGAGGGCGGCGCGCTGACCGTCACCGGGGTGCCGGGCGAGGTGGACGAGCTGTCGCCGTTCCACGCGGGCCTGGTGTGGCCGTGGACCACGGCGGCGGGCAAGATCCTGGTGGCCGAGGCGTACGGCGCCGGGCTGCCGCTCGGCCCGCTGCCCGGCGAGTGGCCGCGCGAGGCGGAGGCGATCAGGGACCGCGGCGCCGCGGTGGACCCGCAGCAGGTGGTGCCGGGCGTGATGTGCGTCGCCGTGCCGCTGCACGCCAGGGACGGGCGGGCGGTGGCCTCGCTGGTGGCGCTGGTCCCGGCGACGTCCCGGCTGCGGCGGGTGGAGGAGGCGGTGATCCGGGCGGGCCGCGCGGTGGACGCCGGGCTGCGCCACCGCACCGCCCGTTCCGCTCAGCGGACCGGCGCGTGACGCGGTGCGCCACCCCGGGCCACCCTGGAACCACCGTGGCAGCGACCCGGGCGGGGCGACGGGGGTGCGCGCCGCCCGGGCGCCACGGTCCACCGCTTCCCGCGCTCCCGTCGGCCGCCCACCGTCCAGGCGGCCGACGGGAGCGCGGGGGCCCGGGCCGGGTCGCCGCGGCCGCGGGTCAGCGACCGCCTTGGTCCTGCTCCCGCAGGGCCTCGACGAGCTCGTCCTTCTTCATCCCCGACCGGCCGGGGACGTCCGCCTCCTTCGCCTTCTCGTACAGCTCCTCCCGGGTCATGTCGCCGATGTCGCCGCCGGACTCCAGGCCCGTGAGCACCTCCTGCCGCTTCCGCCAGAACGCGTCGCCGAGCTCGTTCAGCCGCTTGTCGTCCACCGCCTCCCGCAGGGCGGGCAGCACCTCGTTCTCCTCCGTCTCGACGTGGTGCGTGACGGCCTCCACCAGTTGCTCCAGCACCCGGTCGAACTCCTCCGACCCGGGGTCGGTGTCCTTCAGCGTGCGCGCCAACCGCTCGGCCTGCTGGTGCTCCTCCTCGCCGTGCTGCACCTGGTCCTCCTCGTCCGGCGCCTCCCGGGCGATGACGGGGTAGACCTGCTCCTCCTCCGCCCGGGAGTGGGCGATCAGCATGTGCGCGACCTCCTCGGCGAGGGTGGCGCGGTCGTCCTTGCGGCTCTGCATCTGCTCGAAGAGCCGTTCCACCTCGCGATGGTCGGAGGTGATCAGTTCGATGGCGTCGGCCATGGCGGGGACCTTTCCGTCGTGTTCCGCGGCTACCGCGCCTCGCGGGTACCCCGGGAGGGGGAGGTCCAATGCACCCGTTCGTGTGACGGCGGGGCGGGCCGGACCCACCGGACTCAGACGTGCCCCTGGCTCCCCGCGAACAGCACGCTCGCCAGCTCCTCGTCGATGGACTTGCGGACCTTGTCGGTCAGCCCGCCCTCCGTGGCCTGCCCCACCACCTCCATCACGCAGCGCGCCTCGTGCACGGCCTTCGGCACATCGACGTGGGCCCGCTCGGCGACGTGCCGGAAGAACTCCTGACGGCTCATCCGCCGGCCGGTGTGCGGCTCGTCGGGCGCCCGCGCCACCCGGCGCAGGTGCTCCCCCGCCTCTCGCGGCAACTGCGCGGCGAGGTTCTCCGCCAGCGTGGCGGGAATGCGCTCGGCCAGCGTCTCCAGGCTGGCCCGGGTCGCCGTCTCGGCCGCGCCGCGGCTGCCGAGCCTGGCCCTGGCCTGCACCTGGCCGATGAAGTGGTCGTACTGCATGGCCCCACCTCACGGTGTCCTGGGGGTTTCACGTCCTCGGACGGCCCCGGGTACCCGTCCGCCCCCGCGCCATGCCGGCCCGCCCCCCGCATATCCGGTGGCGCCCCGCGCCCCGTCCCTGCTAGACCACCCCCATGCCCGACGGCGCCGTCCCGGCCGGGCGGACCCACCGGTCCGTCGGCCCGGCGGCCCCTCCCCCGGCCCCGCCACCGCCACGGGCCGGGGACGCGCCACCGCCACCGCCCGCACCTGACACCACGCCACGAGGACCCACCGCCATGACCCACACCCACCTGCCGCCCCGCAGCCGCACCGTCGCCGAGGCCCTGGCCGCCGCGGGCGCCACCGGCGAGATCCGCGAACTGCCCACGTCCGCCCGCACCGCGGCCGAGGCCGCCGCCGCGCTCGGCTGCGAGGTCGGCGCGATCGCCAACAGCCTGGTCTTCATGGCCGACGGCAGCCCCGTACTGGTGATGACCAGCGGCAGCCACCGGGTGGACACCGCCGCCCTGGCCGCCCGCCTCGGGGTGGGCTCGCTGCGCCGCGCCACCCCCGAGCAGGTCCGCGAGGCCACGGGACAGGCCATCGGCGGCGTCGCCCCCGTCGGCCACCCGGCGCCGCTGCGCACGGTCGTCGACGTGGCCCTGGCCGACCACCCCCGCCTGTGGGCCGCGGGCGGCACCCCCCACACGATCTTCCCGACCACCTACGAGGAGCTGTGCCGCGTCACCGGGGGCACCCCGCTACCCGTCACCGCCTGACCCGCCCCGGGGCCGGGGCCTGGCCCGCACGTGCATCCGCTCGCCCTGCCGCCCGAACAGGCTGAGGATCTCCACGGGCCCGTCCCCGGCCGTCCCGAACCAGTGCGGCAGCCGCGTGTCGAACTCCGCCACCTCGCCCGGCCCCAGCACCAGGTCGTGCTCGGCCAGCACCAGCCGCAGCCGCCCGGACAGCACGTACATCCACTCGTACCCCTCGTGGGTGCACGGGTCCGGGGTGTTCCGCTCGGCCGGGATCACCATCTTGTACGCCTGCAACGGCCCCGGCACCCGGGTCAGCGGCAGCACCGTGCTGCCGTTCGCCCGGATCGGCGCTATCCGCACCCGGGGGTCGCCCACCTCGGGCGCGCCCACCAGCTCGTCCAGCGGCACCTGGTGGGCCTGCGCGATGGGCAGCAGCAGCTCCAGGCTGGGGCGCCGCTGCCCGGACTCCAGCCGGGACAGGGTGCTCTTGGAGATGCCGGTGGCCGCGGAGAGCGCCGTCAGCGTCACGCCCCGGCTCGTCCGCAGCCGCCTCAGCCGCGGCCCGACCTCGGAGAGCACCCGGCTCACGGGCGCGGCCCCGCCCCCGTCCCGGCCCCCGTCCCGGCACTCGGCGTCCAGCGCGGCGGGGCCCCGCAAGGCGGTGCCGCGCAAGCCGGGGCCCCGGGGGGCGGCGTCTGTCGGAGGGGTGTCCTTCACGGGCCCATTGCACCCCGCCGTTCCCGAAAGCGGCAACCCGTTTTGCCGCCACCTCCTTCCGGGCACCGATGAGTCCCGCCCTCCGCGGGGTCCGCCCCGGTGCGGCGACGATGTCCGCCCCCTCCCCACAGGAGCACCCCATGAGCAAGCTGGTCGTCTCCGCGTTCGTCACCCTGGACGGCGTCATGCAGGCCCCCGGCGGGCCCGACGAGGACCGCGACGGCGCCTTCCCGCACGGCGGGTGGTCCGTGCCGTACTTCGACGAGGACCTGGGCCGGATCATGGAGGAGCAGTTCGCCGGCATCGACGCGCTGCTGCTCGGCCGCAGGACCTACCAGATCTTCGCCGCGCACTGGCCGCGGGTCACCGACGAGGACGACCCCGTCGCCACCCGGCTCAACGCCATGCCCAAGTACGTGGCCTCCCGCACCCTCACCGCGGTGGAGTGGCACAACGCGCGGCTCCTCGCCGGCGACGTCCCCGAGGCCGTCGCCGCCCTCAAGCGCGACCTGGACGGCGAGCTGAACGTCCAGGGCAGCAGCGACCTGATCCGCACCCTCCAGCGGCACGACCTGGTGGACGAGTACCGCCTGGTGGTCGAGCCGGTGGTGCTGGGCACCGGCAAGCGGCTGTTCGCCGAGGGCACCACGCCCGCCGCGTTCGCCCTCGCGGGCGCCCGCACCACCTCCACCGGCGTCCAGTACTGCGTCTACCGTCGCGCCGGCCGCCCCGAGTACGGCTCCTTCGCGCTGGAGGACCACCCGGCGTAGGCCCCGGGCCGGGGGGCGCCGCGTGGGGTCGCGCGCCGGCGGGCCGCTACCGGGCCGAGTCCGCGAGCAGGCGCAGGGCCAGTTCCTGGAGTTCCGGCCCCGCCTTCTCCGGGCTGCCGGTGTCGTAGGGCGGGTCGGGGTCGTACTCCACGGCGAGCTGCATCGCCCGGGCGGTCCGCTCGTCCGACAGGCGCCCGGCGAGCCACAGCCCCATGTCCATGCCCGCGGACACCCCGGCCGCGGTGACGACCTTCCCCGACACGACGAACCGCCCCGGCGTCCAGACCGCGCCCACCTCGGCCAGATACGGCCGCGACGCCCAGTACGTGGTGGCGGGCAGCCCGCGCAGCAGGCCCGCGGCGCCCAGGATCAGCGAGCCGGTGCACACCGACGCCGTCCACACCGAGTGCCGGTGCAGGCGGCGGATCCACTCCAGCACCGCGGTGTTCGCCATCGTCTCGGTGGTGCCCCGGTTGCCGCCGCCGGGCACCAGCAGCACCTCGGCCCGGCCCACCTCGCCCAGGGAGCGCTCGGCGATCAGCGACAGCTCCCCGGTGTCGGTGCGCACCCGCCCGGCCCGCTCGGCCACCGTGGTCACGGTGACCCCGGGCACCCGGCACAGCATCTCGTAGGGCCCGACCGCGTCCAGCGCGGTGAACCCGTCGTACAGCAGCAGCGCGACCCGTGTGGCGCCCTTCCGGCCCGGCTCCTCCCCCCGCTCCTCGGCGCGCTCCCGCTGTTCGGCGCGCGCCGGCCCCGCGGCGCCGGCCGCCACCAGACCCGCGCCCATCCCGCCCGCCGCTGCCCGCAGCAGCCTGCGGCGTCCGCGGTCCACTCCCGCCATGAGACGACTCCCCTGCTCCCGCGGCGCCACCGGTGGCGCCGGTGACCAGGTAGTCGGCCGGGAGCGCCGCCGGGTTCCCGGCACCCGGATCCCGACCGGCCGCTGTCCACGCCGCGGGGCGGATGGCACCATGACGCCATGCCCACCGGGTCCGGCCTCCGTCTCGTGCGCTCCGCGGTGTTCGCGGCCGTGTGCGTGGCGGTGACCGGTCTCGGCCACGCGCTGATGTCCGACGACGCGGTGCCGCGCTGGGTCGTCGGCGGCGCGTTCGCGGCCGTCGCCTCGGCCTCCTGGTGGCTGACCGGGCGGGAGCGCGGCCCCGTCGCGGTGACGGCCGCGACGGTGCTCACCCAGCTCACGCTGCACGCGGCGTTCGCCGCCTCCGCGCCGCCCGCCGGGCCCGCCCCGGCCTCCGCGGCGGCCGTCGCGGAGCCGGGCGCGCACCACGCGGCGCACACCGCCGCCCTGTCCGGGCATCTGCACACCGCCACGGAGCCGGGCTCGTCCGCCGGGATGATGCTGGCGCACGTGCTGGCCGGGCTGCTGTGCGGGCTGTGGCTGGCGCGCGGCGAGGCCGCGGTGTTCCTCCTCGGGCGGGCGCTCGCCGCCTGCCTGCTCGCCCGCCTCGAACTGGCGGGCCGGTTCCTCACCGGCCTGGCCGTCCACCGGCCGCCGCGCCCGCCGCGGCCACCGGTCCGCGTGCCGCGGCGACTGCGGGACCTGCTGCTGCGCCACCTCCTGACGCGCCGGGGTCCGCCGGTGCCGTCCGCCCGCGCCTGACGCCGCCCCGTCCCCCGCCCCGACCGGCCGGGGACGGCGCGCACGGGCGCCGGGAACCAGCACCACCGGCACGTGTCCGCGCCGTACGGCGGCGGGCCGCGCCGGGCCCACGATCCCGCGGCTCCTCCCGCGCCCCTCCCCGCCCGTGCCGACCCCGCCGGGGGATCCCCCGGCTCTCCCGGCCGGGCGCGGACGGCCGCCCGCCGGGCGGCGCCGGGAGAGCCCTCCGCCGACGGAACGCGCCCGCCCGCGGGCCGCCTTCCGTCCGCACCCACGCGAAGGACAGCCTGTGATGTCCCCTGCCCTGATACCGGCCCCCGCCCCGGCCACCGCCCCGGCGCCCGCCCCGCGGGTCCGCGCCACCGCGCGCGACGACGCGCAGGTCACTCGGTGGGCCCTGGCCGCACGCGACGGCGACCAGGCGGCGTTCGACCAGTTCGTCCGCGCCACCCGCGGCGACGTGCGCCGCTACATCGCCTTCCTCTGCGGCGACCACCACGGCGCGGACGACCTGACGCAAGAAACGTATCTGCGCACCGTGACCGCGCTGCCGCGCTTCGCGGGACGGTCCTGCGCCCGCACCTGGCTGATGACGATCGCCCGGCGCGTGGTCATCGACCGGCACCGCGCCGCCGCGGCCCGCCCCCGGATCGCCGACACCGCCGACTGGCAGGCCACGGCGGAGCGCGCCCAGCCCAGCGGCCTGCCCGGCTTCGACGAGGGCGTGGCCCTGGTGGACCTGCTGCGCCGCCTGGACGCGCCGCGCCGCGAGGCGTTCGTGCTCACCCAGCTCCGCGGGCTGCCGTACGCGGAGGCCGCGGCGGCCCTGGGCTGCCCGATCGGCACGGTGCGCTCGCGGGTGGCGCGCGCCCGCGAGGAGATGACGGCCCTGCTTCTCCAGGCGGAGACGGCGCACGGCCCGGCTCCGCTGGCCCTGGCGGGCTGACCGGCGAGGACCCCGCCCGGGGTACGCCCCGGGCGGGGCCCGTCCCGCCGCCCGCCCCCGCGACAACCGGACCTCACCGAACGCCTCCCCGTCCGGTGTTGACGGACCCAAAGTGTGAGTGGTTAAGTACTCACATGAACGCGGAACGGCAGCGCCAACTGTCCACAGCCGAGGAGCGCCGGGAGACGGTGCTGCGCACCGCCATCGGCGCCTTCGCCGCCCGGGGGTACTTCGGCACCACCACCACGGAGGTGGCCAAGGCGGCCGGCATCTCCCAGGCGTACGTGTACCGGCTCTTCCCGAACAAGGAGGCCCTGTTCACCGCGGTCGTCGAGCACTGCTTCGTCCGGGTGCGCGCGGCCCTGGAGGAGGGCGCCGCCGAGACCGAGGGCAGCACACCGGAGGCGGTCCTGTCCGCGATGGGCGACGCCTACGCCCGCCTGATCAGCGACAACGACCTGATGCTGGTGCAGTTGCACGCCCAGGCCGCCGCGGTCTCCGAGCCCGCGATCCGGCAGGCGGTACGGGCCGGCTACGCCCGCACCGTGGAGTACGTCCGCGGCGCCTCCGGCGGCAGCGAGCAGCAGGTCCAGCAGTTCTTCGCCGTCGGCATGCTGTGCCACCTGCTGGTCTCCGTCGACGCCGAGTCGGTGGACGCCCCGTGGACGCGCACGCTCACCGCGGGCATCAGGCACTACTGAGCCGGGCACCCGCGCGGGGCGGCCCTCCGGCCCTCACGGCCAGGCCGCCCCTCTTTTCCGGACCGCCTAGTGAGTGGTCAACCACACATAACCCGACCGCAGTCACCGCCGCACAGAAGAGGATCACGATGTCCCCACACCCCGGCGGACGCCCCGCGGGCCCCCGCGCCGCGCGGCCCGCGCGCGCCGGCGCCGCCCTGGCGGCCTTGGCGGGCGCGCAGTTCACCGTCACTCTCGGCACCTCCGTCGTGAACGTCGCCCTGCCCGCGGTCCGCGACGGCGTCGGCCTGTCGGACGGCGGCACGGCGTGGGTCGTCAACGCCTACGGCCTCGCCTTCGGCGCGCTGCTCCTGCTGGGCGGGCGGGCCGCCGACCTCGCCGGACGGCGCCGGGTGCTGCTCGCGGGCCTCGGCCTGTTCGCCGCCGCCTCGTTCACCGCGGGCCTGGCGACGTCCCCGTGGCTGCTCATCACCGCCCGCACCGCCCAGGGCGTCGGCGCCGCCGCGGTGGCGCCCGCCGCGCTCGCCGTGGTCATGCACCTGTTCCCGCCCGGCCCCGGGCGCGGCAGGGCGCTCGGGGTGTGGGGCGCGGTGTCCGGGGCGGGCGGCGCCGCCGGGGTGCTCCTGGGCGGGCTGCTCACCCAGACCATGGGCTGGCCCTGGGTCTTCCACGCCTCGGGGCTCGGCGCGGCCGCCGTGCTGGCCGCGACCGCGGTCCTGGTGCCCGCCGCGCCGCCCGACGGCTCGTCCGGGCGACTGGACATCGCGGGGACGGTCACCGTCACCGCGGGCCTGGTCGCCCTCGTCCACGGGCTCACCTCGGCCCGCGGCGCCGGGTGGGGGGACCCGGCGGTGCTGGGCCCGCTCGCCGCCGCGGCCGTGCTGCTGACGCTGTTCCCGCTGGTCGAGCGGCGCCGCTCCGCGCCCCTGATGCCGCCGCGCCTGTTCACCGCGGGACTGGTGGCGCCCGCCAACCTCCTCATGGCGCTGCTCGGCTCGGTGTGGGTGGCCCTGTTCTTCTTCCTCCCCCTGCACCAGCAGCGGGTGCTGGGCGCCGGGCCGCTGGAGACGGGCCTGTCCCAGCTCCCGCTGGCGGCGGCCAACATGCTCGGCGCCGCCCTCGCGCCGCGGCTGGCCCGCACCCGGGGCCCGCGCGTCACCCTGGCCGCCGCCCTGCTCACCACGGCCGTCGGGCTGCTGTGGCTGGCCCGACTCTCCGCCGACGGCACGTTCACCGGCGACCTGCTCGGCCCCACCGTCGTCATCGGCCTCGGGCTCGGCGCCGCGTTCGTCCGGCTCACCGACGCCGCCGTCACCGGGGTCGGGCCCGCCGACGCGGGGCTGGCCGGCGGCCTGGTCAACACCACCCGGCAGATCGGCGGCGCGGTGGGCCTGGCCCTGCTGGGCACCCTCGCCGCCACCACCACGGCCGCCTCCGGGCACGAGCCGTCCTCCGCCGAGGCCCTCACCGAAGGCCACCGCGCCGTCTTCCTCGCCTCCGCCGCCGTCCTGGCCACCGCCGCCGCCCTGACCCCCCTCCTCACCCGCCGGCCCACCGGCCGCACGCCCTCCGCGCACCTCGCGCCCGAACGCACCTCCGCCTGACCCACCCACCCCCGGAAGGAGCCCCGCCATGCCCCACCCCGCCGCCGCCCCCGTCCCCGGCATCACCGCCGTCGACGGCGACGCCCCCGTCGTCGTCCGCCTCTCCACCACCGTGGCCGCCCCCCTCGCCCGCGTCTGGGCCCTGCACACCGACGTCGCCGCGTGGCCCCGGTGGAACCCCGGCATCGAACGGGCCGAGCCCACCGGCCCGTTCGCCCCGGGCGCCGCGTTCCGCTGGCTCACCCACGGCCTGGACATCACCTCCACCGTCCACCAGGTCCTCCCCGGCCGGCGCACCGTCTGGGGCGGCGAGGCGCACGGCATCGACGGGATCCACGTGTGGACGTTCACCTCCACCGGCACCGGTGTGACCGTCCGCACGGAGGAGTCCTGGAGCGGCCCCCCGGTCGAGGCCCGGCCCGAGGAGCTCCGGCAGGCCCTGGAGCGGTCCCTCACCGACTGGCTCACCCACCTCAGGTCCGCGGCCGAGAACCGCTGACCCCGGCCCCGCCCCCCGATCCCGCGAGCCCGCAAGCCCTCGCCCACCAGCCCGCAGAAGGAGCCCCCCATGACCCGCAAGCCCTACCTCACCGGCCACTACACCCCCGTCGCCGACGAGATCACCGCCACCGGCCTCACCGTCGAGGGCAGCCTGCCGCCGGAGCTGACGGGCCGGCTGATCCGCAACGGCCACAACCCGAAGCCCGGCGTCACCCCCGCCCACTGGTTCAAGGGCAGCGGCATGGTGCACGGTGTCCGGCTGCGCGACGGCCGCGCCGAGTGGTACCGCAACCGCTGGGTCCGCACCCCCGCCCTGGACGGCGCCCCGTACCTGACCGAGCACGGCCCCGACCTGACCGCGAGCACCGCGGGCACCCATGTCATCGAGCACGGCGGGCGGCTGCTTGCGCTGTGCGAGGCGAACCTGCCGTTCGAGCTGACCGACGAGCTGGAGACCGTGGGCCCCTACGACTTCGGCGGCCGGCTCACCTCCGCCATGACCGCGCACCCCAAACAGGACCCGGTCACCGGCGAGCTGCACTTCTTCTCGTCCTCGCCCTTCCCGCCGTTCCTGGTCCACCACGTCGCCTCCCCCGACGGCGAGGTCCTGGAGAGCCAGGAGGTGCCCGGCGCGAGCGCCGCCCTCAAGCACGACTTCGCCATCACCGGGCACCACGTGGTGTTCCTCGAGGGCTCGGTCGCCTTCGACCCGTCCGAGCACTCCGGCATCCCCTACAACTGGAGCGACGAGGCGCCCGCCCGCGTCGGTGTCATGCCCCGCGCGGCCGGCGGCGCCCGCCACGTCCGCTGGCACCAGGTCGAGCCGGGCTTCGCCATGCACATCGCCAACGCCTACGAGGACGCCCTCGGCCGGATCGTCGTCGAGGGGCCCGCCGTGGGCCGCGACGGCTGGCAGCGCTCCTGGAACTGGTGGGTCGGCGCCCCCGACCGCGGCGCGGAGCCCGCCTCCGGCTCCCGCGGCCACCGCTGGACGGTCGACCCCGCCTCCGGCCGCGTCACCGAGGAGCGCACCGACGACCTCACCGTGGAGTTCCCCACCATCAACGACGCCTTCACCGGGCGCGTGCACCGCTACCAGTACGCGCTGTCCTTCCCCGAGTCCCCCGGCGACGGCACCCACACCCTGGTCAAGTACGACCGCGCCACCGGCGCCCGCACCCGCCTGCCCTTCGGCACCGGGCAGCTTCCCGGCGAGGCCGTCTTCGTCCCGGCCGAGGACGCCGCCGACGAGGACGCCGGTTACCTGCTCACCGTCGTCAGCGACCTGAACGCCGACGCGTCCCGGCTGCTCGTCCTGGACGCCTCCGACCTGGCCCGCCCGCCGATCGCCACCGTCCACCTCCCCCGCCGCGTCCCCGCCATGATCCACGGCTCCTGGATCCCCGACCCGGCCCGCTGACCGCCCCCCGCCCCCCGCGCGAAGTGCCCCGCCCCGGCCGCACGGCCGGGGCGGGGTGCCGGGTCAGCCGCAGCAGGGGTCCGGCGGGCAGTCCCGGACCAGCACGTCGTCGACGACCGGTCCGTGGGCGCTGGCGGGCGTGGTGCTGGCGAACGCCAGGGTCGTGGTGGGGTTCCTGGCCACGAAGGTGAACTGGCGGGTCACGTAGCCCATGGCGGCGAAGGTCTTCCCCGTGATGTCGAAGGAGAAGTCCTGGAAGTTCTGCCCGTCCACCAGGACCCGGCCCGTCTTGACCGGCGCGCCGCCTCCCGCGTTGCCGGCCAGCGAGTAGGTGACCGTGTAGGTGCGGCCCGGGACGGTGGTGAAGGTCTGGGCGACCGTCCCCGCGGTGGTGCCGTTGAGGTCCACGGACTGGTCGCCCTCGGCGGCCTGCCAGAAGCCGGCGCCGATGTGGTCGACGTTCCCCGCGGTGACCTGCCAGGGGCCGATGGACTGCCCGGCGGTGACGGTGTTGAAGGCGTTGGCCGGGGCGACGGGCGTCTCGAAGCTGCCGTCGTCGAACCGGCTGACCGCGGCGGCGGCCTGGGCGGGAGCGGCGACCACCGCCCCCGCCCCGGCGAGCACGGCGGACGCCGTGACGGCGATGGCGCAGGTGCGTATGACGGACATGGGACCTCCCCGGGTCGATGTCGCGTGACGGCCGTGGACCGGCCGGACCCCGCCGAATCTCGCGTTCCGCCGCCCAACCGCCAAGACGCGGCGCCCCGGCGCGGGGGAGCCCGCCCCAGAGCCCGCCGCCCACCCGCACGCCGTCCCCGCGCCGTCCGCGCAGCTCATCACACCCCCCACCCCCACCCCCGGGGCGACCTCCCGCACACCCGTCCCACCCACCCGGCGGGAGCGCGCCCCCCACCGAACACGCCCGTGCGCCGCCGGTGGTGAGCCCACCGCACCGGAGGCACTCAGCGGCGCGCGCACCCCCCGCGAGCCGCGCCCGTTCCGGCCACGGCGACGCGCCGCCCCGAGACGGCGGTCACTCCGCCTCCCGGACCGCCTCCACCGCCTCCCGCACGTCCGGATGCGGGTCGTCGGCGAGGCCGTCCAGCAGCTCGGCCACACCGGGAGTGGACCACCGCGCGACCGCCCACACCAGCTCCTCCCGCACCGCCGGATCCGGGTGCGCGGCGAGCCGCCCCACCTGGGCGAGCGGCCCCCGCCGCCGCATCCCGAACCAGTGCAGCACCTCCCGCAGCACCACCGGGTCCCCCGGCTCACCGGCCGCCGCCACCCGGGCGAGCAGCACCCTCACCGGCGGCGGCGGACCGTCCAGCGGATGCGGCAACCGCTCACGCAGTCGCCGCGCCCCGTACCCGCCCCGCACCCGGCAGCCGAAGCAGGTGCACGGCCGCACCCCGTGCGCCCCGGGCAGATACCGCCACCCCACCACCTGCGGCACCACCCGCACCCGGTGCACCTCACGCCGCGGGATCGCCCGCGGCACGAACACCTCCCACCCCCGCGGATCCTCGAGCCCCGCCACCCGCCGCACCGCCTCCGCCGCGGACAGCACCTCGTGCGCCCGATCCATGTACCGCCCGACCCGCACCGGCTCACCGTCGTCCAGCCGCACATGAACCGCCACGAGCCCGCCCCGGCTCCCGAACCGCCTCAGCTCCCGCACCCACTGATGCGTCAACGTGTACGACCCCAACACCGGAAAGCAGTACACCCCTCGCGCCCCGCCCTCCCCCCGCCCACCCGCCCGAATCCCGGACCGCCGAATCCGCCCCGCGTTCGCCGCGGAGGTGAGGTGCACGAACATCGCCATGAGGGGGCATGCTAGGCGGCCGCCGGCCGGGGACGACGAGACCTCCATGGCGGACAGCGGCCCGCCGCGCACGAGGCGGAACATCGCGGAGCGGCGCACGGTGTCCCCGGACACCCGGTCACCCGGACACCCCGACACCCGGACGGCCTGCCGGCGAACGGGGCGTTCGACGGCGGACGGATCACTCGCGAGGGCCATCACCAAGCAATTACTTGGCCAGCCACAGAATCGCTGCTACTTTTATGTGGCTGGCCACAAAAGTGGGCGGCGCGACGACCCCCACTCGAGGAGACAGCAGTCATGAAGGCCATCGTCTTCGACACGTTCGGCGGCACCGAGGTCCTGCACGAGGCGGAGGTCGCGACCCCCCGGCCCGGCCCCGGCCAGGTCCGCGTGCGGGTTCACGCCGTCGGCGTGAACCCGGTGGACGGCAAGATCCGCTCCGGTGTCATGGAGGCCATATTCCCCACCACCCTGCCCGCCGTGCCCGGCGGGGAGATCGCCGGCGTGGTCGACGCGCTCGGTGCGGGCGTCGACCACCTGAAGGTGGGCGACGAGGTGCTGGGCTGGTCCGACACCGGCTCCTACGCCCAGTACGCCTTGGCCTCGGCCGCGGTCCTCGCTCCCAAGCCGGCCGGTCTGGACTGGACGCACGCCGCCGCACTGCCCGTGGCGAGCGACGGCGCCGAACGGGTGCTGGACCTGCTCGGCGTCAGCGCGGGGGAGACACTGCTGATCCACGGCGCCTCGGGCGCCCTCGGCACCATCGCCGTTCAGCTCGCCGTCGCCCGCGGCGCCCGTGTCATCGGCACCGCCGGAGCGGCCAACCAGGACTACGTCGCCTCGCTCGGCGCCACCGCGCTGCCCTACGGGGACAACCTCGTCGAGCGGGTCCGCGCGCTCGCCCCCGAAGGGGTGGACGCGGTCTTCGACGCCGCCGGCAAGGGCGCGCTGGAGGACTCCATCACCCTGCGCGGCGGCACCGACCGGATCGTCACCACCGCCGACTTCCGCGCCCGCGAACTCGGCGTCGTCTTCGCCGAGGGGCCCCAGCGCCGCTCCGCCGCCCGCCTCGCCGAACTCGCCCGGCAGGCGGCCGACGGCACCCTGGTGACCACGCTCAGCGCCACCTACCCGCTGGCACAAGCCGCCCGGGCGCAGCAGGCCAGCGACGCCGGCCACAACCGCGGCAAGATCGTCCTCACCGTCGACTGACCGACCACTCCCACTCATGTGGCCGAGGGAGCGGCGATGTCCGCCCCCACTTCGTCGAAGCTGCCGAACGCGGCGGCCGAGGGGCGATTGAGCCACGCCATCCTCCGACTCGCCCGCACCCACCGCGGCCATGCCGCTGCCGTGCGGCGCGCCATGAACCCGCACCGGGGCAGGAACTACTGCCGACGCAGCCTCTTCGACCGCGACGGCCGGACCCGGGCCGAGCTGCCGGAGCGGGTCAGGAGCCCGTCACCGACATGATGTCGCCGACCGGGTCGACCATCCGCGGCAGGTGCCCGGTCTTCGCGATGCGCCAATGCTCCGCGGACACCGCGCCCAGCACGGTGTCCGCCGCGTCTGCCCCACCACCGGGCCAAGGGGCGGTGGTTGTCGGACCGCCACAAGGCCGGGCGCCCGCCGGAACGGGCACCGGGCCGGAGTGCCGCGCGCCCCTGGGCGGTTGCCGCACGGATGCGCTCGCCTCGCGCACCCCTGGACCGGCGTGGACCGGACGGAGCGTCCGGGGCCAGGGCACCACACCCCGCGGAAAGCGGAAGGCCCAGGTCAGCGTCTTGCCTGACCTGGGCAGAAGGGTGGGCCGCCAGGGGCTCGAACCCTGAACCTACGGATTAAAAGTCCGCAGCTCTGCCAATTGAGCTAGCGGCCCCGCGTGGCAAGAGTACCGGTCCCACCCGGTGCGGCGTCCACGGCATTGCGCGAGGATGCGGGGCATGGGTGATACCTCTGAGCTGGTGGAGTTGCTCGGGCTCGAGCCGCATGTCGAGGGCGGGTGGTACCGGGAGACCTGGCGGGCGCCGGGGGAGGTCGTGCCGGAGGGGTACCCGGGGCCGCGGGCGTTCGCGACCGGGATCTACTTCCTGCTGCATCCCGGTGAGGCGTCGCGCTGGCACCTGGTCCGGTCGGACGAGCTGTGGCTGTGGCACCGGGGCGGGCCGCTGCGGATGCGGCTCGGGGGAAGCGGGGAGGAGCCGGGGGAGGCGGAGGAGGTGCTGCTGGGGGCGGCGGTGGAGCGCGGGGAGCGGCCGCAGGTGCTGGTGCCCGGCGGGGTGTGGCAGTCCGCGGAGCCCGCGGGGGACGAGCCGGTGCTGGTGACCTGCGTGGTGGCCCCGGGCTTCCACTTCGACGACTTCAAGCTGGCCTGAGGGGCGGCGGGAACGGCGAAGGGGCCGGGCGGCACCGTCTCGGTGCCGCCCAGCCCCTTCACTTCAGGCCCTTCGGGACTGCCGTACTACTCGCTACTCGCTCAGCCGTTGCGCTTCCAGCGCGGCTTGCGCTCGCCCACGCCGGTCGGGCGCTCGCGGCGCTCGTAGGAGGGGCGGTCGGAGGACGACGAGGGGCGGTCGTACGAGGGACGGTCGTAGGACCGGCCGCCCCGGTCGTCACGGCGCTCGAAGCCGCCCGGGCGCCCACCGCGGTCGCGGGTGTGCGGACGGTCCTCGTAGCGGCCGGTCTCGCGACGGTCGTACGGGCGCTGGGCGCGGTCCCGGTCGAACGGGCGCCCGCTGCGGACACCGCGGTCGTCGCGGCGCTCGTAGGGGCGGCCGCCCCGGTCGTCGCGGCGGCCGTAGGGCCGCCCGCCGCGCTCCCGGTCCCGGTCGTGGGCGCCGCGGTGCGGACGGTCGTCCCGCCGGTCGTCCCTGCGGTCGTCCCGGCGCTCGTCGCGCCGGTCTTCCCGCCGGTCGTCGCGGCGCTCGTCCCGCCGGTCGTAGGCCCGCTCGCGGCGGGGCTCCTCCGGCTCGGTCGCCTGCTGCTCCTCCGCGGCCTGCGGCGCCTCGCCGGCCTCGGTGTCGTCGCCGCGCTCGCGGGCCGCCCGGGCCGCCAGGCGGTCGGCGTCCCCGCGCAGCTCCTCGGCGCGACGGCGCACCTTCTCCAGTTGCCGGGTCAGGTCCTCGACCTCGCGCTCGGCCTGCTTGGCGGCGTTGGCCGCCGACTCGGCCTGCACCTCGGTGAGCGAGCGGGCGCCGGTGATCCGGGCCAGCTCCGCGTCGAACGCGCCGCCGACGATGTGCCGGGCCGCCTCCACGCCCGCGTCCTCCAGCAGCCGGAAGGTGGACCGGCGCTGGTGGGG
Organism: Streptomyces capparidis; assembly: GCF_054782095.1. Taxonomy (NCBI): domain Bacteria; kingdom Bacillati; phylum Actinomycetota; class Actinomycetes; order Kitasatosporales; family Streptomycetaceae; genus Streptomyces; species Streptomyces capparidis. The sequence goes on from NZ_BAAGTD010000006.1 coordinate 53,177, forward strand.
CAGGACGAGGGTGACGACCGTGCCGCTGCGGCCCGCGCGGGCGGTGCGGCCCGAGCGGTGCAGGTAGTCCTTGTGGTCGCCGGCCGGGTCCACGTTGAGCACCAGGTCGATGCCGTCGACGTGGATGCCGCGCGCGGCGACGTCGGTGGCGACCAGGACGTTGACGTAGCCGTCCTTGAAGTCGGCCAGGGTGCGGGTGCGCGCGCCCTGGGTCATGCCGCCGTGCAGCGCGTCGGCGCGCACTCCGGCGTCGCGCAACTGCTCGGCCACGCGGTCGGCGCCCATCTGGGTGCGCACGAAGATGATCGTGCGGCCCTTGCGGGCGGCGATCGCGGCGGTGACCGGGGCCTTGTCCTTGGGCTTCACCACCAGGACGTGGTGGGTCATGGTGGTGACCGCGCCCGCGGACGGGTCGACCTCGTGGGTCACCGGCTCGGACAGGTACCGCTTGACCAGCGTGTCGATCTCGTTCTCCAGCGTGGCGGAGAAGAGCATCCGCTGGCCGCCGGGCGGCACCAGGTCCAGGATCTCGGTGACCTCGGGCAGGAAGCCCATGTCGGCCATCTGGTCGGCCTCGTCCAGCACCGCGATCTCGACCCGGTCGAGGGAGCAGGCGCCGCGGTCCACCAGGTCGCGCAGGCGGCCGGGGGTGGCGACGAGGATGTCCACACCGCGCTCCAGCGCGTAGATCTGACGGGGCATCGAGGTGCCGCCGCAGACGACCTTCAGCTCCAGGCCGAGCACGTCCCCGTAGGGCTCGAGCGCGTCGGAGACCTGCATGGCCAGCTCGCGGGTGGGGGTCAGGATGACGCCGCGGGGGCGCTTGGCCTGGGTGCGGCCGCCGTCGGCCAGCCGGGTCAGCAGCGGCAGGCCGAAGCTGAGGGTCTTGCCGGAGCCGGTGCGGCCGCGGCCGAGGATGTCCTTGCCGGCCAGGGCGTCCGGGATGGTGGCGGCCTGGATGGGGAAGGGGGTGGTCACGCCGCGCTTGGCGAGGGCGCGCACGATGTCGTCGTGCAGGCCCAGGTCGCCGAAGGTGACGGCGGGGGTCTCCTCCAGGGCGGCGGGGGTGTCGGGGGTGGTGGTGGGGGTGTCGTCGTCGGCCAGCTCGTCGATGGGCATGACGAAGCTGTCAGCGGCGGTTACAGACATGCGAAAGCAGAACCTTCCGGAGAGTGGCACGCGCCAGCTCCCGTAGTTCGCACAGACCGCCTCGATGCGGTCAGCCACGGAACGATCGGAACGCGCCAGGCCAGGGGCGCGTTCTTTCAGCGCCAGGCAGATGGGATCAAACGATCTCTCATCGTACGCGGGGTTTGGTTCGAGTGGCAAATTGTTGAAGCCGCGGGGGTGGCGGTTTCGGGGTGAGGGTGGTCACACCCGGCGCCGGGCCGGGTGCCGGGCCGCCCCGGCGCGGTCGGACGGTGACGCTGCGTGGCTCCTCCGCGTCGGCCGTCCCGGCTCAGGGTGACGCCGCGGAGTCCGTCGGTGTCGGCTCCGGGGTGGTGGGGGTCGGCTCGGGCGTGGGCGCCGGGGGCTCGCTGCTGGGGGGCGGCGGGGGCGGCGGCTTCGGGGAGGAGGCGGGCGGGCGGGGCGCGGGGGGCTGCGACGACGGGGTGGGGGCGTCCGCCCGGCCGCGCGGGCGCTCTCCGCGGCCGGGGTCGGCGGGCTCGTCCCTCTCCCGCTTGTCCGCGGCGGAGCGGGACGGACCGCCCTTGCTCCCCTCCCGTCCGGAGGCGCGGTCGGACGGGCGGCCGTCGGCGGCGTCCGCCCCGTGGTCGTGCCCGGTCGCGGGGCCCGCGCCGCCCGCCGCGCCCGGCCCGCCGCCCGGGAGGTGGCGGCCGCCGTCCTCGTCCGCCCGGGGCCCGGCCGAGCCGTGCGGGCGGGGGCGCACCGGGTCCTCCCCCACGTTCATGCAGCCGGTCATGAGCAGGACGGCGGCCGGAAGGAGGACGAGCGCACCGCGACGGACCGCACCAGAGCAACGCATGCACTGCCCAACGCCGCGACGGAGGAGCAGGACACGGGTGCCGGGCCGGGGTGTGCGGGCGAGGCGTGTTAGGAAGTGGCCATGGGGCAGGCGAGGCGGTTCGGGGAGGGCACGGGCGCCGCGGTGGCGGCGGTGTCCCTCGGCGGGGTGCTGGGCGCGCTGGCCCGGTACGGCGCGGGCGAGGCGCTGCCCGCGGCCCCGGGGGCGTTCCCGTGGGCGGTGTTCTGGGTGAACGTGAGCGGGTGCGCGCTGCTCGGCGCGCTGCTGGACGCGCTGCGCCGGGCCAGGGTGCGCCATCCGCTGGCGCGGCCGTTCTGGGGCGTGGGCGTGCTGGGCGGGTTCACCACGTTCTCCACGTACGCGGAGGACACACGGCGGCTGCTGGGCGGCCACCACTACGGCGTCGCCGTCGCGTACTGCCTGGTCAGCGTGGCGGCGGGGCTGCTCGCCGTGCGGGCGGGCGCGTGGGCGGCCGGCACGTGGGGGACAGGCGCGCGGGGGGCGGGGCGGCGGTGAACGTCCTGCTGGTCGCCCTCGGGGCCGCGGTCGGGGCGCCGCTGCGGTATCTGACGGACCGCTGGCTCACGGCGCGCCACGGCACCGCGTTCCCCTGGGGCACCCTCGTGGTCAACGTCGCCGGGTCGCTGGTGCTGGGCGCGGTGGTGCGCGCCGGTTCGCCCGAGCTGCGGCTGCTGCTGGGCACGGGGCTGTGCGGGGCGCTGACCACGTTCAGCAGCTTCGGCCACCAGACGGTGGCGCTGCTGGAGTCCGGCGCGCCGTGGCGGGCCGCCGCCAACGCCGGGGCCAACGTGGGGCTGGGCCTCGGCGCGGCGGCGGCCGGGTGGGCGCTGGGCGGGCTGCTGTAGGCCCGCGCCGGGTCAGGCGTAGCCGAGCGCGTGCAGCCGCTCGTCGTCGATGCCGAAGTGGTGGGCGATCTCGTGCACCACGGTGATCTCCGTCTCGGCGATCACGTCCTCCCGCGTCTCGCAGATGCGCAGGGTGGGCCCGCGGTAGATGGTGATGCGGTCGGGCAGCACCCCGGCGTACCACTCGCCGCGCTCGGTGAGCGGGGTGCCCTCGTACAGGCCCAGCAGATCGGGGTCGGACGGGTCGGGCTCGTCCTCCACGAAGATCGCGACGTTGTCCATGAGCCTGGTCAGCTCGGGCGGGATGCGGTCCAGCGCCTCGCCCACGAGTTCCTCGAACTCATCACGCGTCATCTCCAGCACAGCGCCATTGTCCGTGACGGACGCCGCTCGCACACCTGACCGGGCCGGGTGGGCGCCGCATAACCGGGGCGGGCGCGGGCAGGGGCTCGGCGATGGCCGGTGAACTCCCCGGGCGGATCCGTGCCGTACCGGCACGGGTGCGCCCCGCGCTCGTGTCCCTGCTCGCCCCGCTCGGCCGCGCCCTGCCCGCCGGGCGCGGTCCCGGGCGCGCCGCCCGGCGCGGCGAGGTGCCGCTCGGCCCGCTGGAGGGGGAGCGGCACCCGTACCGCAGGGCGGCCGTGCTGGCCGTGGTGGCGGCGGCCGGGGCGTGGCTGGGGCTGGTCGTGGTGGGCGCGGTGCACGTGCCGGTGGGGCCGGTGGACACCCGGATGTCGCTGCACCCGTCGTGGAGCGGCGGCACGAACATCAACGTCCCGCCGCTGGGCTCGCTCGGCCTGAGCAGCCATCACGGGCCGGTCCGGCTGGACGTGGACGTGCGCAGGCTGGACCCGGTGCGGGCGCAGGCGATCGTGAACCACCCCGAGCGCCTGGAGGGCCTGGAGGACGAGGTCGCGGACGATGTGCGCGCCGGCGCGTTCCGCCTGCTGTGGCGCTCCTCGCTCGCGGTGGCCGCGGGGGCGGTCGCGGTGGGCCTGGTGGTGTACCGCAGGCCGCGCCGGGCGCTGGCGGCGGGGGGCCTGGCCCTGCTGCTGCTCGCGGCGTCGGGGGCGACCGCGTTCGCCACCTTGAACCCCAAGTCGGTGCTGGAGCCGCGCTACTCGGGGCTGCTGCGCAGTGCGCCGTCGGTGGTCGGGGACGCGCGCAGCGTGGTGAGCGACTTCGACGTCTACAGCCAGGAACTGGCCCGGCTGGTGACCAACGTCACCAGGCTGTACGACACCACCACCACGCTGCCCGCCTACAGCCCCGACCCGAGCACGCTGCGGGTGCTGCACGTGTCCGACATCCATCTGAACCCGGCCGCGTGGGAGCTGATCAGGGCCACGGTGGAGGACTACAGCGTGGACGTGATCATCGACACGGGCGACACGATGGACCACGGGACCGAGCCGGAGAACCGCTTCCTCGACCCGGTGGCCGACCTGGGCGCGCCGTACGTGTGGGTGCGCGGCAACCACGACTCCGCGGTCACCCAGGCCTATCTGGAGGGGCTGGAGAACACGCACGTGGTGGACGACGGCCGGGTGGCGGAGGTGGCCGGGCTGCGCGTCGCGGGCGTCGGCGACCCGCAGTTCACCCCGGACCGGTCGGCGGAGGCGGCGGGCGACCCGGCGGAGCGGGCGGCCGGGCGGGAGCTGGCCGGGGCGATCCGCGCGCAGGCGGAGCCGGTGGACATCGCGCTCGCCCACAACCCGGAGGCGGCGAAGGAGACGGACGGCGCGGTGCCGCTGGCCCTGGCCGGCCACACCCACAAGCGCAGCACCGCGGTGCTCGAGGAGGGCACCCGGCTGATGGTGCAGGGCAGCACCGGGGGCGGGGGCCTGCGGGCGGTGGAGGGCGACACGCCGCAGGAGGTGCAGATGTCCGTGCTGTACCTGGACCGGGACACGCACCGCCTCCAGGCGTGGGACGACATCACCCTGGGCGGCCTGGGCCTGACCACCGCCGAGATCACCCGCCACCTGCCGGAGGAGGACCGGCGGGGACGGGAGGAGCCGCCGCCGCCCTCGGGGTCGGGGAGCCCGTCGGGGGCGGGCCGGCCGGGGGCGGGGTGAGGCCACGGGGAAACGGTTTTGGCGATCGTCGCCGCGATCCCATATGCTTCTCACGTCCCCGGCGGTAACAGCCAGGCGGGCCATCAGCCCTCATCGTCTAGTGGCCCAGGACGCCGCCCTTTCAAGGCGGTAGCACGGGTTCGAATCCCGTTGGGGGCACGCAGTACACCTGCGCGGACTTTTCCGGTCTGCGACGAGGTCCTGTGGAGCAGTTAGGAGTGCTCGCCACCCTGTCAAGGTGGAGGCCGCGGGTTCAAATCCCGTCAGGACCGCAGAGAGACTGAGCCCCCCGGCGCGAGCCGGGGGGCTCAGTCGTTGTCCGGGGCGTTGCCCGGCGGCGGCTCCGGCGGGACGCGCCGGGCGGGCAGCTCCAGCGCGGCCACGGCCCCGCCGTCGGGGGCGTTGGCGAACCGCAGCGCGGCGCTGAGGACGTCCGCCTGCCCCGCGGCGATGGTCAGGCCCAGGCCGTGGCCCTTCTTCCCGGAGGCCGTGGACTCGGTGCGGAACCGCTGCGGGCCGACCCTGAGCAGTTCGTCGGGGTAGCCGTCCCCGTGGTCCCGCACGGTGATCAGCGGCCCGTCCACGGTGACCACCACCGGCGGCGCCCCGTGCCGGTGGGCGTTGGTGACGAGGTTGCCGACGATGCGGTCCAGGCGGCGCCGGTCGGTCTCCACCACGGTGTCGCGGACCACCCGGACCTCGGCGTCGAGACCGGTGGCGGCGACGGACTGCTCGACCAGCGGGCCGAGGCGGTGCATGTCCGGGTTGGCGCGCTCCACCCGGGCGTCCAGGCGGGAGATCTCCAGCAGGTCCTCGGTGAGCCGGCGCAGCGCCTGCACCCGGTCGCGCACCAGCTCGGTGGGGCGGCCGGGGGGCAGCAGCTCGGCGGCGGCGTGCAGGCCGGTGAGCGGCGTGCGCAGCTCGTGGGCGACGTCGGCGGTGAACCGCTGCTCGGTCTTGATGCGGCTCTGGAGGGCGGAGGCCATGGAGTCCAGGGCGGCGGCGACGGCGGTCACCTCGTCCCTGCCGCGGCCGGCTCCGCCGCCGTTCCCGCCGACCCTGGCGTCGAGGTCGCCGGCGCTGATGCGGCGGGCCACCTGGGCGGTGCGGTGCAGCCTGCGGCTGATGCGGACGGTGACGGCGAGGCCGGCGAGGGTGGTGACGCCGACGGCGAGCGCGGAGGAGCCGACGATGGCCCGGTCCAGGCTGCGGATGGACTTCTCGGAGCGGGTGTAGTCCACCCGCACGGCCAGCGCCCGCCCGTCGGCCCTGGCCGCCGCCCACATCGTGGGCCTGCCCCGGTAGTCGGCGAGCTTGGTGCCGCGTTCGCCGCGCAGCGCCAGCGCCCGCAGGTCGGCGGGCAGCTCGGGCGGGTCGACGGCGGCCCAGGGGGCGAGCGGGCTGCCGTAGGAGTAGTCGTCCCAGGCGGTGTCCAGGCGGCTGAGCGCCTTGCCGCGGGCGTGCTCGGCCTCCTGGCGGGCGACGGCCTGGTGCACCAGCAGGCTGAGGACGGTGGCGACCAGGCAGCACACGGCGGCGATGGTCAGCGCGGATTTCCAGTACAGGGTGGACATCCACGCGGGCGGGCGCGGCCTCACCCGGTCACCGCCGGGGAGTGCCCGGACGCCTGCGAGGCGCGGGGGTCGGCGCTCATCGCGAGCAGCAGGTTGCCGAGGTACACCATGCCCCTGTCCGGACCTTCCCAGCCGTAGACGGTCACGCTCTCGTAGCCCCGCGCCTCCGCCGGGGCGCGCAGCATCAACTGCTGGTCGGACACCTCCACCACGGAGGAGACCTCGACGGTGGACAGGATCCGGGTCACCCGGCCGTCGCTGAGGGTGTACACGCGCAGCCCGAGCCGCCCGCTCGGCAGGTCCACCCCGACGACCAGCTCCGGGCTGCCGTCGCCGGTGAGGTCGTGGCGCACCGCGGGCCGGACGGGGCACCGCCGCGGGCAGTGGGCGACGCGGTCGGCGGTGACCCGGTCCCAGGCGAGGGCCGCCTCCGGGCCCCGCTGCTCCCCGCCGGGCGGCCCCGGGCGGCCCGGCCCGCCGGGTCCGGAGCCGGAGCGGCCCGCCCCGAGGTCCGCGCGCAGCACGGCGACCGGGTCCATCGCCTCCAGGCCCCGCTGGGTGGTCCTGCCGAGCCCCGGGACGGGCGAGGGGCGGGCGGCGGGCGTGTCCTGCCCCGCTTCGGGCGGCGGGGCGGGCGTGACGTCCGGCCACAGCCGGGTCGGCGCGACCGCCTCGGGGGTCTCCCCCGCGCTGCGCAGTTGCCCCTGCCCGGCGCAGCCCGCCGCCAGCAGCACCGCCGCGGCGGCCAGCACGCCCGCCGCGGCTCGTGCGGGACGCCCGGGGCGGGGGCGGGGGTGCGCTGTCATGGCAGACCAGTAAACCCTGGCGGCCCGCCGCGCGGGCCCGGGCCCCGTTCCGCCTCCGGCGCGCGCCTGTTCCGCACCCGCGCCCCGCGGGCCCGCCCCGTTCGGGCGGAAAAGGCGTGCGGAACCACCGGGGCCCATCCGGTATGCTCTTCTTCAGTGCCCGGGAACAGTGGGCGCTGGCCAGGTAGCTCAGTTGGTACGAGCGTCCGCCTGAAAAGCGGAAGGTCGCCGGTTCGACCCCGGCCCTGGCCACTCGCGTGACTCGGAAGCATCCCCTGGTGGGGGGCAGGGTGCGCGGAGCAAGGTCCTGTGGAGCAGTTTGGAGTGCTCGCCACCCTGTCAAGGTGGAGGCCGCGGGTTCAAATCCCGTCAGGACCGCTCAGGCGGTGGATGTGCCGCCGACGGCTGAGGAAACGGCCCGGATCCCTTGGGATCCGGGCCGTTTCGCGTTTCCCCGGCCCCGCGCGGCCCGGCCCGCGGCGCCCGCCGGGGCGGCGCGTTCCCGCCCGGCACTCTTGACGCGGGGCCCCGGATCCGGGTACCTGTTCACCTGGCGGCGATTGACCGACTACTCTGTGCGACCGCCGCCGGGGCAAGCGGGGGGACGGAGACCACATGGGCTCGGACAGGCATCAGACACGGGCACTGCTGCGGGCGCACCTGTCCGCGGCTGCCCGCGCGGGCCATGCCATGCGCAGTTGCGCGGTGTGCCGCCGTCTCCAGCGTCAGGCGATGCAACTGCCGCCCCTGGGGCCCGGAACGCTCGCGCCGCGCCTTCCCCCGGTGCGCCAACTCCCTTGGCCGGAGGCCGCGGAGGGGTGACGCGCACCGTGAGGAGGAGAGGGAACGGTCCTGCGGACAGTGTGACCGGCATCACGAAATAAATGAGAAAACGATGGGAAGGCGGACCCTACTCTTCGGTCGCCAATTTTATATGTGAAATTGCACTGGGGGTCAGAGGGCTCCGGGAAGCGGAACGCCGGGCCCCCGCGGCCGGCTCCCGGCCTCCGCCCGGCGCCTCGCCGACGCGCCCACGGCGGGCCGCCGGCACCGGCCGGACAGGCCGCGCGGCGCCCCCGACAGACGTACGCGGCCACCTGGGGCCGCGCCCCGGGAACGCGCGCACAACACGACGAGGGGCCGCATCGGATCCGGCGGAATCCGATGCGACCCCTCGTCAAAAACCCTGATGGGGACAGCCCCAGTTGGGTACTGGGGGCCCTGCGGGGACAGTCGCGCGAGGTTTGGGGGACCTCACGCCCCGCCCCGGGGTCGTCAGGCCTCGCTGCGCTGCTGCGGGATGCCCGCGAGCAGAGCGCGGACCTCCGCCTCGCGGTAGCGGCGGTGCCCGCCAAGCGTGCGGATCGACGTGAGCTTGCCCGCCTTTGCCCAGCGCGTGACCGTCTTCGGGTCGACGCGGAACATGGTGGCGACCTCAGCCGGGGTCAGCAGCGGCTCGGCATCAGGGGTGCGAGCGGTCATGAGCGGCCTCCTCGGGAGAACCGAACCAACACGGTTCTTTCCTTCAAATTCTGCACCTTGACCCGCGATGCCCGAAATGGCGCACGCGAGCCGAGTCGGTAATAGGACGAACGGCTTGTCCTCGGCACTACAACTACACCATCTGTCCAGCCCCGTCGGCCAAACCGACGGAATTGACCCCTCAGGTGCTCAACCTCGGCGGATCCCGATGGACCGGGCCATAACGGACAGTCACTCAGGAGTAACGATCAGTCACAGCTTGCCCAGAGTCCCCCACCCTCTCGCGAGGCGCCAAAGCGGTCAATCCACTCGAAAGTGAGCAGAAGCCCCAGCAGCGAGGTTGCTTGTCCTACTTTGACACATGTGAGCCGGGCGCAACCAGAGGCGATGAACGTGCTCTCCGTCACGCTTAGGGGTGCTATACCCGGATCGGGACCAACGTCCCTCTCCTCCGCACCCGTCCGGCACGTCCCACGGCGCGTCCGCGCCCCTCGCGCCCCTCCCGGGCACCGCGGGGCCTCCCCTGGCGCTCCGGAACGCCTCCGTGCGCCTCCACGCGCCTGTGCGCCCGCGCGCCCGGCCTGCCCGCGCTCAGCGCCTCCCACGCCCCATGTCCCGGCGTCCCGGCGCCTGAACACCCGAGCGCCTGAGCCTTGAGCCTTGAGCAACTGAGCACTTGAGCGCCCGAGCGCCCCCGCGCCTCAGCTCGCGCACTCCAGCGCCCGCACCCCGCGCCAGCGTTCGGTGAGCCGCTCGTACGCCTCCCCCGCGCGCTCCCCGTCGCCCTCCTTGAGCGCCGCGAGCCCCTCGGCCACGTCCGCGGCGGACCGGTCCTCCGCCAGCGCGCCCTCGGGGATCACGTGCACCAGGCCGCCGTAGTCCAGCTCCACCATCGACCGCGGGTGGAAGTCCTCCAGCCACCGGCCCACTTCGAGCAGCCCCTCGGCGAGCCGGCCCTCCTCCATCGCCTCCCGCAGCGTCTTCAGCCCCCGCGCCACCCGCCGCCGCGCCTGCACCATCGGGGTGCGGTAGCGCAGCACCGGGCCCGAGAGCCGCTTCTCCGGCCCCTCGGGGCCCTCCCCGCCCGGCTCGTAGCAGCCCGGCGCGAACTCCCGCTCCTCGTCCGCGAAGAGCACGAACCAGCGCACCGGCACATGCCAGGTGCTGCTCCTGATCCACGGCCGCACATCCGGGTTGCGCTCGCGCCAGCGCTCGAAGTCCGCCTCGGCCTGCCCGCGCACCACCGGCGGCAGCACGGCGTCCAGCAGCGGCGCGGGCAGGTCCCGCTTGACCTCCTCCAGGGCCAGCCACGAGCGCAGCCGGGTGCGCCACGGGCTCACCAGCGTCACACCGTCCACGACCGCCACATGAGCCTCGCGGCTCTCGTGCACCGGCACCGGGACCGGCGGGACGGGCACCAGGTCGGCCAGGGCCTGCCGCAGCTCCTGCTGCTCCGACGGCGCCTGCCCCTTGTCGGCGTAGGCCTGCCAGTGGGAGCGCTCGGGTTCGGGGAACGCCGCCAACGGCTCGTAGACACGCAGGTAGGCGTTGTACGGCACCACGACCGGCGACTGCGCCACGCGTTCACCCTCCCGGGGCATCAACAGTGCTGGCCGTCACATGGTCGCACGCGGATCCGCGCACCTGGCAGGGGTACCGGGCACTCATCTGCCGCACTTCGAGCGGTACGGGGGCCACCAGGTTCTACGCTGTCGGCATCCGGGCCCGGCCCCTCGCAACGGGCCGGCACTCAACCGCACACGGGAGTCACCACAGTGACCGACGTACGTCAGGGCGACAGCGTCGTCGCCCGGCTGTTCAGCTCCGCGGAGTTCGGCGGCCACGAGCAGGTCGTTCTCTGCCAGGACCACACCAGCGGCCTGCGGGCCGTCATCGCCATCCACTCCACCGCCCTCGGCCCCGCCCTCGGCGGCACCCGGTTCCACGCCTACGCCACCGAGGACGAGGCGCTCGAGGACGCCCTCAACCTCGCCCGCGGGATGTCCTACAAGAACGCCATGGCCGGCCTCGACCACGGCGGCGGGAAGGCCGTGATCATCGGCGATCCCGACACGGACAAGAGCGAGCAGTTGCTGCTCGCCTACGGCCGATTCGTGGCCTCCCTCGGCGGGCGCTACTACACCGCCTGCGACGTGGGCACCTACGTCGCCGACATGGACGTCGTCTCCCGCGAGTGCCCGTGGACCACCGGGCGCTCCCCGGAGCAGGGCGGCGCCGGCGACTCCTCGGTGCTGACCGCGTTCGGCGTCTTCCAGGGCATGCGGGCCAGCGCCCGGGCCCGCTGGGGGCAGCCGACGCTGCGCGGGCGCCGGGTCGGCGTCGCCGGGGTCGGCAAGGTCGGCCACCTGCTGGTGGACCACCTGCTGGAGGACGGCGCGCAGGTCGTCGTCACCGATGTGCGGCCCGACGCCGTGCGCCGGGTGCTCCAGCGGCACCCGGGCGTGGAGGCCGTCGAGAGCACCGAGCGGCTCATCGCCGCCGACCTGGACGTGTACGCGCCGTGCGCGCTCGGCGGCGCCCTGGGCGACACCACCGTCCCCCTGCTGACCGCCTCGGTCGTGTGCGGAGCCGCCAACAACCAGCTCGCACACCCCGGTGTCGAGAAGGACCTCGCCGACCGCGGGATCCTCTACGCGCCGGACTACGTGGTCAACTCGGGCGGGGTGATCCAGGTCGCGGACGAGGTCCACGGCTTCGACTTCGAGCGGGCCAAGGCCAAGGCGACCGGGATCTACGACACCACGCTGGCGATCTTCGCCAGGGCCGAGGCCGACGGCGTTCCGCCCGCGGTCGCCGCCGACCGCATCGCCGAGCAGCGCATGGCGGAGGCGGCCGCGCGCAAGCGGGCCGCGGCCGACGAGCGGGCGCGCGCCGCGGCGACGGGTGACGACCGGGTGTGATCGGTCATTCGCCGTACGGGATCGCGGCGGGCCCGGATGAGCCCATTGGGCTGATCGTGGACAGGCCCGACCGCGGTCTCCGCCGGTAGACCGTAAAATCGGCCGTGACCAGCGAGGACGGGGTCACGCACGGCACCCGCCGCCCGGCACGTGGTGCGGGCGGCGTACCGTACGGCCTCGGAAGCAGGTACCGTTGGTGGCCTACGGACCGGTCTTTCCTTCGAGGGACCGTTCCAGATCATGAACGCGTGTCAAGACTCGGGGCCGTCGAGCCCCGTCGTTGAGGGGGTCGAGCCATGGGGCGCGGCCGGGCCAAGGCCAAGCAGACGAAGGTCGCCCGCCAGCTGAAGTACAACAGCGGCGGGACAGACCTGGCACGCCTGGCCGAAGAGCTGGGCGCATCGACATCGCAGACGGTGAAGAAGCACCACAACGATCCGTTGCATGACGATGACGAGCTGGACGACGACCCGTACGCGGCGTACGCGGCGTACTACGAAGACGACGACGAGGACGGGGACGGCGAGTCCGGGCCAACCCGCCGGGGCGCCTGAGCCCCGAGGGATCGTCGCTCGAGGACCCGGTCCTGGGGAGCTTCCCTTGGGCCGGGTCTCGTCGTGCCGCGCACTCCGCCTCCGGGCGGGGTGTGACGCACGCGACAGCCGGGGCCGGGGCGACGGCGATCGCCGTGCTCTCCCCTGCTGCGGTGGGCGGTGTTGCCAACATCACTCTCGTCGAATCTGCTGCCGTCAAGGACCGTCCTCGGCCGTTACCGGGCGTACGTCCCGTGGAGGGCCGCGGCCTCGGGCTGGTCGGCGGACCGCTCCACCACCTCGCCCAGCACCCACGCCGGGACGTTGCGCGAGGCGAGCAGCGCCAGGCTCGCGTCCACCGACGCGGGGGGCACCACGGCGACCATGCCCACGCCCATGTTCAGGGTCCGCTCCAGCTCGGTCGTCTCCACCCCGCCGAGCCCGCCGACGACGGTGAACACCGGCGGCGGGGTCCAGGTGCCGCGGTCCAGCCGGGCGGCCAGCCCTTCCGGGATCACCCGGGCCAGGTTCGCCGCCAGGCCGCCGCCGGTGACGTGCGCGAACGCGTGCACCTCGGTGGCCCGGGCGAGCGCCAGGCAGTCCAGGGAGTAGATGCGGGTGGGCTCCAGCAGCTCCTCGCCGAGGGTGCGCCCGAACTCGGGCACGTCCCGGTCCAGCGCCCAGCCGGCCCGGTCGAAGAACACGTGCCGCACCAGCGAGTAGCCGTTGGAGTGCAGCCCGGAGGCGGCCATGGCGATCACGGTGTCCCCGGCCCGCACCCGGTCCGCGCCGAGCACCGCGTCGGCCTCCACCACGCCCGTGCCGGCGCCCGCCACGTCGTACTCGTCCGGGCCGAGCAGCCCGGGGTGCTCCGCCGTCTCCCCGCCGACCAGGGCGCAGCCCGCCAGCACGCAGGCCTCGGCGATGCCCTTGACGACGGCGGCGACGCGCTCGGGGCGCACCTTGCCGGTGGCGATGTAGTCGGTCATGAACAGCGGCTCGGCGCCGCACACCACCAGGTCGTCCACGACCATGCCGACCAGGTCGTGGCCGATGGTGTCGTGCTTGTCCATCCGCTGCGCGACGGCGACCTTGGTGCCGACGCCGTCGGTGGCGGTGGCCAGCAGCGGCCGGGTGTAGCCCTTGAGCGCGGAGGCGTCGAACAGCCCCGCGAAGCCGCCGAGGCCGCCGACGACCTCGGGGCGGGTCGCCTTGGCGACCCAGCGCTTCATCAGCTCGACGGCGCGGTCTCCGGCCTCGATGTCCACGCCCGCGGCGGCGTAGGTGGAACCGGTGGTCTCTGACACGGGAAGGAGCTCTTTTCGGGGATGCGGAGGAAGGACGCGGGTGAGATCGGTCACCGGCGACGGGTGGGAGTGCCGGGCCGGATCAGGAGCGGGGGGCCGCGCCGACGCCGCCGGGGGCCGTCGCCTCCGGCTCCAGCAGGTGCTTGCCGAGCAGCTCCGGGTCGGGCAGCTCCATCGGGTACTCGCCGTCGAAGCAGGCGCGGCACAGGTCGGGCTTGGCGATGGTGGTCGCCTCGATCATGCCGTCGATGGAGATGTACGCCAGGGAGTCCGCGCCGAGCGAGGCGGCGATCTCGTCGACCGACATCTCGTTGGCGATCAGCTCGGCCCGGGTGGCGAAGTCGATGCCGAAGAAGCACGGCCACTTGATCGGCGGCGAGGAGATGCGCACGTGCACCTCCGCCGCGCCGGCCTCGCGGAGCATCCGGACCAGGGCGCGCTGGGTGTTGCCGCGGACGATGGAGTCGTCCACCACGACCAGGCGCTTGCCCCGGATGACCTCCTTCAGCGGGTTGAGCTTCAGGCGGATGCCGAGCTGGCGGATGGTCTGGCTGGGCTGGATGAACGTCCGGCCGACGTAGGAGTTCTTCACCAGGCCGGCGCCGTAGGGGATGCCGCTGGCCTCCGCGTAGCCGACCGCGGCCGGGGTGCCGGACTCCGGGGTCGGTATCACCAGGTCCGCCTCGGCCGGGGCCTCCTTGGCCAGGCGGCGGCCCATCTCGACGCGGGACAGGTGCACATTGCGGCCCGCGATGTCGCTGTCCGGGCGGGCCAGGTAGACGTACTCGAAGACGCAGCCCTTGGGCCGGGCCGGGGCGAACCGGGTGAACCGCGGCCCGTCGCCGTCGATCGCCACCAGCTCCCCGGGCTCGATCTCCCGGACGAAGGTGGCGCCGACGATGTCCAGGGCCGCCGTCTCGGAGGAGACCACCCAGCCGCGCTCCAGGCGGCCGAGGACCAGCGGGCGGACGCCCTGCGGGTCGCGGGCGGCGTACAGGGTGTGCTCGTCCATGAAGACCAGCGAGAACGCGCCCTTGACCTGCGGCAGGACCCGCGCCGCGGCCTGCTCGACGGGCAGCGGGCCGCCGTCCTCGCCGCTCTGCCCCGCGAGCAGGGCGGTGACCAGGTCGGTGTCGTTGGTGGCGGCGACCTGGGTGGCCCGGCCGTCCCGGCGCGGCAGGTCGGCGACCAGCTCGGCGAGTTCGACGGTGTTGACCAGGTTGCCGTTGTGGCCGAGCGCGATCGAGCCGTTCGCGGTGGCGCGGAACGTCGGCTGGGCGTTCTCCCACACCGAGGCGCCGGTGGTGGAGTAGCGGGTGTGGCCGATGGCCAGGTGCCCGCTCAGGGAGCCGAGGGAGGTCTCGTCGAAGACCTGGGAGACCAGGCCCATGTCCTTGAAGACCAGGATCTGGGAGCCGTTGCTCACCGCGATGCCCGCGGACTCCTGTCCGCGGTGCTGCAACGCGTAAAGCCCGAAGTAGGTGAGTTTGGCGACCTCTTCTCCCGGGGCCCAGACACCGAAGACGCCGCACGCGTCCTGGGGGCCCTTCTCACCGGGGAGGAGATCGTGATTGAGGAGTCCATCGCCACGAGGCACGTCATCGAGTCTAGGGCAGGTCCGCCGCGTCAATCGAACAGGGGACTCCGCAGTCGGCCGTGATGGCCGTCTCAGACCGCTCTGACCTGCGGTTTCCCGGATCCGAGCCGGATACGGACCGGTCGTCAGCCCAGCAGGGGCAGCAGCGCGGTCAGGTCCGAGCGCTCCCCGCTCGCCGTGAGCGCCGCCTCGTCGTGCGCCTCCGCCCAGGTGACCCGGCCGGTGGCCAGGCGGATCCAGGTGAGCGGGTCCGTCTCGACGACGTTCGGCGGGGTGCCCCGGGTGTGCCTCGGGCCCGCCACGCACTGCACCACCGCGTACGGCGGCACCCGCAGCTCCACCGAGCCGCCGGGGGCCTTCGCGGCGAGGGCGTCGGCGAGCAGGCGGACGACGGAGCCGAGCGCCCACCGCTCCAGGGGGACGTCCACGCCGGTGGCCGCCGCCAGGTCGTCGGCGTGCACCACCATCTCCACCAGGCGGGTCACCGCGAAGTCGGCGGCGGTCATGGTGCCGGGCCGGACCGCGACGGCGCGGGCGGGCAGGGGCTCGGCGACGGCCGCCTCCAGGGCCCGCACGGCCGCGTCCAGGAGGGCGGCCGCGTCCGGTGTCCGCGCGGCGGTGGCGCGGGTGTCGTCGTCCAGGCGGCCGGCCAGGGCGGCGGTGGCGCCGACCCAGCGGACCAGGGGGAGGTCGGGGGCCTGCGCCGGGGGGTCGTCGGCGAGGACGCGGGGCAGGGCTTGCAGTTGCCGGGCCAGGTGGACCACCAGCTCGTGGACGGTCCAGTCGCCGAGCCGGGTGGGCCGGGCCCAGTCCTCCGGCTTCAGGTCGCGCACCGCGCCGCGCAGGGACCAGGCCTGCTCCAGCAGGGCGCCGCGGACGCGGTCCGGGTCGTAGGTGCGGGCACGCTGCGGCATGCGGGTGAGCGTACAACGGCCCGCGCCCCCGGTGAGCCGGGGACGCGGGCCGCCGCGCGCCTTCGGGCGCCTACGCCAGCAGCGCCGGGATGGTCGCCTCGCGCGCCTCGCGCAGCTCGGCCAGCGGGATGGCGAACTGGCCCTGCACGTCCAGGCAGTCGCCGTCCACCACGCCGATCCTGGTGACCGGCAGGTCCCGGGCCCGGCACATGTCGGTGAACCGCAGCTCCTCGCCGCGCGGCACCGCCACCACCGCCCGGGCCGTGGACTCGCTGAACAGGGCCACGAACGGGTCGAGGCCCTCGGGCAGCACGATCCGCGCACCCCGGCCGCCGTGCAGGCAGCTCTCCACCAGGGCCTGCACCAGACCGCCGTCCGACAGGTCGTGCGCGGCGTTCAGCATGCCGTCGCGCGAACCGGCGATCAGCACCTCGGCCAGCAGCCTCTCCCGGCCCAGGTCCACGGCGGGCGGCCGGCCGCCGAGGTGGCCGTGGGCGACCTCGGACCAGGCGGAGCCGCCCAGCTCCTCCCGGGTTTCCCCGAGCAGGAAGAGCAGGTCACCCTCCTCGCGGAACCCGGTCGGGGTGCGGCGGGTGACGTCGTCGATCACGCCGAGCACGCCCACCACCGGGGTGGGGTGGATCGCCACGTCCCCGGTCTGGTTGTAGAAGGAGACGTTGCCGCCGGTCACCGGGGTGCCCAGCTCCTGGCAGGCGTCGGCCAGGCCCCGGCACGCCTCGGCGAACTGCCACATCGCGCCCGGGTCCTCCGGGGAGCCGAAGTTCAGGCAGTCGGTGACGGCCAGCGGCCGCGCGCCGGACGCAGCCACGTTGCGGTACGCCTCCGCCAGGGCCAACTGGGCGCCCGTGTACGGGTCGAGCTTGGCGTAGCGGCCGTTGCCGTCGGTGGCCAGGGCGATGCCCAGGCCCGTCTCCTCGTCGATCCGGATCATGCCGGAGTCCTCGGGCTGGGCCAGGACCGTGTTGCCGAGCACGTAGCGGTCGTACTGGTCGGTGACCCACGCCTTGGACGCCTGGTTCGGCGAGGCGACCAGGGCCAGCACGGCGGCGCGCAGCTCGCCGGCCGTGCCGGGGCGGCGCAGCTTCGCCGGGTCGTCGGCCTGGAGGGCGTCCTGCCAGCTCGGGCGCTCGTACGGCCGCTGGTAGACCGGGCCCTCGTGGGCGACGGTGCGCGGCGGCACGTCCACGATCTGCTCGCCGTGCCAGAAGATCTCCAGGCGGTCGCCGTCGGTCACCTCGCCGATGACCGTGGCGATGACGTCCCACTTCTCGCAGATCTCCAGGAAGCGGGCCACCTTGTCCGGCTCGACCACCGCGCACATGCGCTCCTGCGACTCGCTCATGAGGATCTCCTCGGGCGAGAGCGTGGCGTCGCGCAGCGGAACGGTGTCGAGCTCGACGCGCATGCCGCCGGACCCGGCGGAGGCGAGCTCGCTGGTGGCGCAGGACAGACCGGCGCCGCCGAGGTCCTGGATGCCGACGACCAGCTTCTCCTTGAAGATCTCCAGGGTGCACTCGATGAGGAGCTTCTCCTGGAAGGGGTCGCCGACCTGGACGGCGGGGCGCTTGGCCGGCTTCGAGTCGTCGAAGGTCTCCGACGCCAGCACGGACACGCCGCCGATGCCGTCGCCGCCGGTGCGGGCGCCGTAGAGGATCACCTTGTTGCCGGTGCCCGACGCCTTGGCGAGGTGGATGTCCTCGTGCCGCATCACACCGACGCACAGCGCGTTGACCAGCGGGTTGCCCTGGTAGCAGGGGTCGAAGACGACCTCGCCGCCGATGTTGGGCAGGCCCAGGCAGTTGCCGTAGCCGCCGATGCCCGCGACGACGCCGGACAGCACGCGCCGGGTGTCGGGGTGGTCGGCGGCGCCGAAGCGCAGCGGGTCCATCACCGCGACCGGGCGGGCGCCCATGGCGAGGATGTCCCGGACGATGCCGCCGACGCCGGTGGCCGCGCCCTGGTACGGCTCGACGTACGACGGATGGTTGTGCGACTCGACCTTGAAGGTGACGGCGTAGCCCTGGCCGACGTCCACCACGCCGGCGTTCTCGCCGATGCCCACCAGCAGGGCGTCGCTGGCCGGGGCCTTCTCGCCGAACTGCCGCAGATGGACCTTGCTGGACTTGTAGGAGCAGTGCTCGGACCACATCACCGAGTACATGGCCAGCTCGGCGCCGGTCGGGCGGCGGCCCAGGATCTCGCGGATGCGGTCGTACTCGTCCCGCTTCAGCCCGAGCTCGGCCCAGGGCTGCGGGGTGTCGGGCGTCTGTTCCGCGTGCTTGACGGTGTCCAATGTCACGCTCGTTCGCTCCTTCGCGCGACCATGGTGGTGCGGCTCTGCGGGGGGCTCAGTCGATCACTCGCCGTTCCGGCGTCGAGGGTCATGCGTTCACCAGGCGCTTCAGGATCGAGGTGAAGAAGCCGAGGCCGTCCGTGGTCGGGCCGGTCAGCGGCTCGACGGCGTGCTCGGGGTGCGGCATGAGGCCGACCACGTTCCCGGCCTCGTTGCTGATGCCGGCGATGTCGCGGCGCGACCCGTTGGGGTTGACCTCGAGGTAGCGGGCGACGACGCGGCCCTCGGACTCCAGCATGTCCAGGGTGCGCTCGTCGGCGACATAGCCGCCCTCGCCGTTCTTCAGCGGGACGACGATCTCCTGGCCCTCGCTGTAGTCGCAGGTCCAGGCGGTGTCGGTGCTCTCGATGCGCAGCCGCTGGTCGCGGCAGACGAAGTGCAGGTGGTCGTTGCGGGTCAGCGCGCCGGGCAGCAGGTGGGACTCGCACAGCACCTGGAAGCCGTTGCAGACGCCGAGGACCGGCAGGCCCTCCCTGGCCCCGGCGACGATGGTCTCCATGACCGGGGAGAACCGGGCGATGGCGCCCGCCCGCAGGTAGTCCCCGTAGGAGAAGCCGCCGGGCAGCACCACGCCGTCGACCTGGTGCAGGTCCTTGTCCCGGTGCCACAGGGCGACCGGCTCCGCGCCCGCGAGCCGGATGGCGCGCTGCGCGTCCCGGTCGTCGAGCGAACCGGGAAAGGTGACCACTCCGATACGCGCGGTCACGACTGGACCCTCACGGCGAAGTCCTCGATCACGGTGTTGGCGAGGAAGGTCTCCGCCATCTCGCGGATACGGGCGAGAGCCGCGTCATCGACCGGGCCCTCCACCTCGAGTTCGAAACGCTTCCCCTGGCGGACACTGGAGATTCCTTCGAAGCCCAGGCGCGGCAGCGCGCGCTGCACCGCCTGGCCCTGGGGGTCGAGAATCTCCGGCTTGAGCATGACGTCGACGACGACGCGTGCCACTGGCACTCCCGGTGGTGTGGTGCGTGAAGCAGGTGTCCCCAGCGTACCGGGCGGGTCCCGGGGGCCTTCGGGCGCTGGGCGGGCTCTCGGCGGCCCCCGGCCGAGGGCGCGCGGCGGGCCGGGCGCACTTCCCTCCGCCACTCCGGTTGATCACGGTTGGGCATCACCGTGCCCGGGCCGGTGCCACCCTCTGTAGAAAACGGCCGGATAAAAGTAATGTTTGGCCTTGATGAGACAAGGCCGGCCGCGAAATGCGCCGGTATATGTCCGTGCTGGACAATGGAAAACGCAGGAACCGACGACGGCCGGTCACTCGACGGCAAACCTCGTCACCGCGCGTACCGGTGGCCTTTCGGGTGGTTTCGGCATTGACAAGGCAGAAAAGGACCGACATCCCATGGCTCAGCGCGTAGTGGTCACCCTCTTCGACGACATCGACGGCGGAGAAGCGGACGAAACCGTGTCGTTCGGCCTCGACGGGAAGACCTACGAGATCGACCTGTCGGCTGCCAACGCGGACAAGCTGCGCCAGGCCCTCGCCCCGTTCGTCGACGCCGGGCGGCGGCGCAGCCGCTCGGGCAAGGCGTTCCGCACCACCGCCGTCGCCCCCGACCCCGCGGCCGTGCGCGCCTGGGCCCGGTCCCGCGGGATGGACGTGCCGCCGCGCGGGCGCATCCCCAAGAAGGTCTACGAGGCGTTCGCCGAGGCCGGCTGACCGCCGCGGGGCGCCGGGCGCGGGCGCCGTCCGCGCGCCCGGCCAACCCCTCGGGCGCGGGCCGGACTTGGTCGATTGGACAGGCTCCCCGGGTGATCCGCTATGGTTCAACCACGCGCCGGGGAGCCGGGCCGAAAGGCCAGGTGAACCGGGGTCCCGCGGGTGTAGCTCAGTAGTAGAGCGCCCCCTTTCCAAGGGGGAGGCGCAGTGTGCGATCCCTGTCACCCGCTCTGTAGGACAACGCTCCGGGAAGCCGGGCCGCAAGGCCCGGTGGACCGGGGTCCTGCGGGTGTAGCTCAGTAGCAGAGCGCCCTCTTTCCAAGAGGGAGGCGCAGTGTGCGATTCCTGTCACCCGCTCCACGCACTCACCGCGGCCCCTGCGGCCCGGCAAGTGCCTGGACCACTCTCCGGGATCCGGTAGAGTAGTCCTCGCAGCGAGCGGCGCCGAGAGGATGCCGATCGAGGCGACCATGCGGACGTGGCTCAGTTGGTAGAGCATCACCTTGCCAAGGTGAGGGTCGCGGGTTCGAATCCCGTCGTCCGCTCCAAGGAAGATCGGACAAGCCCTGTCGTGCGATGAGCACGGCGGGGCTTTCTGTTGCTCGTGGAACCGTCGGGGCCTCCGGTGTGACGAACGCCATGTGCGGCCGCGGGCTGGCCCCTCGCCGGTTCGGGAGGGGCCGGCCCGCGGTGCGGACCGGGGCGGCGGGTGCCGCGCTCAGGACCAGGTGGTGCCGGTCAGGCGCTCGTACACCTCGGCGTACCTGGCCCTGGTGCGCTCGACGACCTCGTCGGGCAGCGGGGGCGGCGGCTGGTCGGCGGCGCGGTCCCAGCCGGACGCGGGCGAGGTCAGCCAGTCGCGCACGATCTGCTTGTCGAACGACGGCTGCGACCGGCCCGGACGCCACTCCTCGGCGGGCCAGAAGCGGGACGAGTCGGGGGTGAGCACCTCGTCCGCGAGGACCAGCTCGTCCTCCTTGCCGGGCAGGACGCCGAACTCGAACTTGGTGTCGGCCAGGATGATGCCCCGGTCCCGGGCCAGGTCCCGGCCCCGCCCGTAGACGGCGAGGCTGGCCTGGCGCAACTGCGCCGCGGTCTCCGCGCCGACCCGGCGGGCCACCTCCTCGTAGGAGACGGCCTCGTCGTGCTCCCCCACCTCGGCCTTGGTGGTGGGGGTGAAGATCGGCGCGGGCAGCTCCGAGCCGTCGGCCAGGCCCTCGGGGAGCGCGAGGCCGCACACGGTGCGGTGCTCCAGGTACTCGGCGAGCCCCGAGCCGGTGAGGTAGCCGCGGGCGATGCACTCCACGGGGAGCATCCTCAGCGGGCGGCACACCATGGTGCGGCCCGCCCACTCCGCGGGCGCGCCGGGCGGCGGCTCGGCGGACACCACGTGGTGCGGGACCAGGTCGGCGAGCTGGTCGAACCACCACAGGGACAACTGGGTGAGGATGCGCCCCTTGTCGGGGATGACCGTGGGAAGCACCCAGTCGTACGCGGACATGCGGTCGGAGGCGACCATGACGATGTCGCCCGCCTCGTTCTGGTAGAGGTCGCGCACCTTGCCCGTGTGCAGGTGCACCAGACCGGGGACCTGCACAGGTTCGGGTTTTTCGACAAATCCGGACATGGGTCCTCCCCGCTCGTCTCGGCCGCTACCGATTCTCCACCACCGCGCGGGGACGGGCGTCCTCAGGGCGGCGGGCGCGCACCAGTTCGGCCGGTGCGGGCGCCTGCCGCGCCCACTTGGCGCGACGACCGGGGCAGCGCCTGTGACCTGGCCGGACGTCAGAGGGGAAGATCAGGGGACCACGATGACGGGCGTGCCGATCGTGGCGAAATCCCATAGCTTCTCGCCGTCGCTCCGGCGCATCCGGACGCCGCCGGTCTCCTTTCCCTCCACCGGTTTGGGTGACGAGCCGTCGAGCGCCGCCGAAAAGGCCACCGCGGTATTGCCCACGGCGCTGAAATAGATCACGTGCTCGATCGGGACGCCGTCGGTGCCGACCGTGTCCGGCAGCAGCCGGCTCACCCGGTGCAGTCCCACGATCGGGTCCACCGATCCGGGCCACACCGCGAAGGTGGCGACGCTCTTCTCCCGGGCGTTGACGATCCATACCCGGTTCAGCTTCAGGGAATAGACTATTCGCTTTCCCTCGCCCGAATTCGCAGGCAGCGCAGGGGACTTGGGGGTCTTGGACTTGCTCGGGGAGGCGCTCGTGGACGGCTGCCCGCCGTCCCGCGACGCGTCCGTGGTGGCGCCGTTGGCCTGGATCGCGAGCACGGACACAGCGACGAGGGCCGACGCGACGAGACCTGTCACAGCGACCCTGGAGGGGATCTGTCGGGCCATGGGGGTGGCTACTCCTCGTTGTGTCACCGGTCGTGGGCACCGGTTCGCTCTCACCGGACATCGCGGTCACCGGACATCGCGTTCACCGGCATGGTCGGCGGGCCCCGGGGGGCCTCGCGCTGTTCAGCGTATCGGCCGCTCGCCCGTGCAGACGCGGTCGAGCAGGTTGGCGGTTGCCCGCTGGACCCGGGGGTCGGCGCGGCCGGGGCGGTCCAGGGCGGGGGACCACAGGCGGGTGCCCGAGGCGAACACGAAGGCGCCGCTCGGCGCGCGGTACAGCGACGTCTCCTGGTGGCGGCGGGTGCCCCGGCCGTCGCGGTACGGCGAGTGGGCCAGCAGGATGCGGGTGGTGTACGTCGGCAGGCCGGTGCGGGGGAAGTAGCGGTCGGCCTCGCCGCCGACCAGGCCGGGCAGCAGGTCGCCCTCCCCGGCGCCGGTGGCCTTCCACAGCCAGTGGTCGGCGTTGCGCACCACCAGCGGGGCGGGCTCGGGCACCGGGCCCGCGTGCTGGATGCCGAGCAGCAGTTGCTCCGGCTCGCCCGCCTCCCGCCACAGCGCGCCCCGGCCGCGCCGGTCGCCGCGGCGGCGGTGGCAGCTCAGCAGCCTGTCCGGCTCCCCCGACGGGGAGGGGGCCAGCTCGGCCTGCCAGTACAGGGCGCCCGCGGACAGGAACACCAGGGAGGTGCCGCGGTCCCGGGCCCGCTCCACGGCGCGGCGCATCGGCACCGTCCAGTACTCGTCGTGGCCGGGGAAGACCACGCCCCGGTAGCGGGCCGGATCGACCAGGCCCGCGTGCAGGTCCCTGGCCTCGGCGTAGGCCAGCTCGTAGCCGAAGCGGTCGGCCCAGCGGACCACGTCGTACACATGGGCGGCCAGCGGCGGCAGGCC
The DNA here is from genome assembly GCF_054782095.1 of Streptomyces capparidis. Taxonomy (NCBI): domain Bacteria; kingdom Bacillati; phylum Actinomycetota; class Actinomycetes; order Kitasatosporales; family Streptomycetaceae; genus Streptomyces; species Streptomyces capparidis. The sequence goes on from NZ_BAAGTD010000006.1 coordinate 76,517, forward strand.
GGACCCGGCGTACGGGCGGTCGAAGGACACGGTGAACGGGCCCTGCCGCTCCGGCGGGCGGCCGTCCTGCGGCGGGCGGGCCGCCTCGGGCCAAGACCGGCACAGGGCGGCGCCGGTGCGCCCGTCCTCCGGGAAGGTGTTGCGGGCCTGCCAGGTCAGGTCGGGCAGCACCAGCAGCAGCTCGGCCGGCCGCGGGACCGCCTCCTCCCGCGGCGCCGCGGGCAGCTCGCGGACGGTGAAGGGGATGTGGTTGAGGTGGCCGTCGGCCCTGGTCAGCACCGCGACATAGGCGCCGGGGCACCAGGAGGGCGGGACCCGCAGCCGCCAGGACCGCCACCAGTGGTGGCAGGAGACGGTGCGCCCGGCGACGAGCGGCGGCGGCTGCGTCATGCCGGGCAGCCACGGGCCCGCGGTGACGTGCCGCGCCCCGGCGCCGCCGTAGTGGCCCATGCGGTAGACGTCGATGCGGAACTCCTGCGGCGGGTCCACCGTGACGCGGAAGTCCAGCGTCTCGCCGGGGGCGACGGCGCTGCGGGAGACGAAGCCCTTGATCTGCCGGCGGACGTCGTCGGCGACGCGGAACGGGCCCACGGGGCCGGGCTCGCCCGGCAGGCCGTCCCCGTCGAGCCAGGGCAGGGGGCCGAGCTCGGCGAGCTCGCGCGGCACGGCGGGCCGGCGCGCCGGCGGCACGGCCGACCGCGCCCGGCCCCAGCGCCCCCCCGTGCCCGCCGCCCGCCGTGCCGGTCCTGCGGTGCCCATCGAGGTGCCCTCCCCACTCACCCGACTGATCGGGGACAGCACATCACACTGGGCGTTGATTTGATAACTCAGAGTTCAAGCCTGTGGAAAACCGACGGGTTTCGGGGTGGGCGCGGGTGAGGGAATGGGCGGGGGTGAGGGATGGGGCGCGGACGGGGAGCGGGGCCGGTGAGGAGCCGGGGCCGCGTGGCCGGGGCGCCGGGTGGTTCAGGCCAGGCGGACGGGCTTCTCCAGCGGCACCCCGGCGTCGGCCAGCCAGGAGCGCAGGGGGCCGGCGTCGCCGTTCTCCACCAGGCGGATCACCGGCCAGACGAAGTCGGCGCGGCGCACCCCGTCGAACAGCAGCGCGGGCCCGTCCAGCCAGTCCAGGCCGGGGCGGGCGCCCGCGGTGTCCACGGCGGCGCAGCAGACCATGGCCGTCACATGCTCGACCAGCAGGTCGCGGGCGGTGCGCGAGGGCTGGAGGTGGTAGACGAGGGCGGAGGTGCCCTCCTCGTCCGGCGGGGCGGCGCCGGCGCGGTCCTCCCGGGCGAGGACGGCCATCAGGCGGGCGGCCAGCTCCTCTCCCCCGCCGCGGGCCAGGCGGTCCAGTATCCGGGCGACCGTGGCCCCGGCGTCGTAGGGCCGCGCGGACAGCTCGTCGAGCACCCGGTGCAGCCGGGCGGCGCCGGTGCGCCAGATGCGGTCCACCACCCGCTGCGGGTAGGCGTCCCAGGCGACGGGCGACCAGGTGGGGCCGGGGCGGGCGGGGCCGCCGTGGAAGATGCGGGCCGCCAGCAGGGACGCGGCCTCGTCCACCGCGCCGGGCTCCTCCAGCAGGTCGCAGGCCGGGCGCTCGCCGAGCCGGCTCTCGAAGCCCTCGGCGAGCCGGTCGCGGCGGGACAGCTCGGTGAGGGCGGAGACCACCCCGGCGTTCAGCCGGGACGGCCAGCGGCCGATGCGCCAGGCGGGCAGCGCCACCCGGGTCAGCAGCCGGTCCCACCCCGCGTAGGCGAGGCCCACCTGCTCCTGGGCCACGATCCGCAGGCCGTAGTCCACCGACTGCGCGTGCTCCGACGCCCAGGCGGCGACCGCGCGCTCCATCTCCGCGGCGTGCCCCCGGCAGGCGCGCAGCAGCAGCCGGGCGATGACGCGCAGCAGGGCCAGGGAGGGGCGGCGCAGCGGTGCCGTCCAGGGGCGGCCCCGCGCGGACGGGGCGCCGATGGCGGCGGCCGCGTCCAGGCCGCGGACGAACCGGCGGGCCGCGGCGATGTCGGCGTCGGCCGTCGGGCCCGTGCCCGCGACGACGGGGGCGAGCAGCGCGCGCAGCTCGGCCACGCGCATCCACCACAGGAACGGGGAGCCGATGACCAGCACGGGCGCCGGCGGCGGCGGGCGCAGCGCCGTGCGCAGCGCGGTGAGCGAGCGGGTGCGTATGGAGGGGCGCGCGCCGGGCGGGCCCGGGGTGCGCCGGGGCGGGGGCGGCACCTCCAGCCAACTGTCGCAGTCCGGGGTGAGGGCTATCGCCGAGGGCGCGGGCACCCGCAGGCGGTCGGCGAGCTCGCGGACCAGCCGGTACAGCTCGGGTGCCGCCTCCTCCGCGACCGGGACGGCCGGGGACTGCGCGGGCCGCGCCCTGGCCAGTACGGCGGCCACGGCGCCCGCGAGCAGCAGCACCACCACGGCGCACACCACGGCCGCCCAGCGCAGCGCCGTCCAGTTGCCGCCGTGGGAGGCGCCGATGCGCCCGGTGGCCCCGCCGACGAGGAGGACGACCGCGAACGCGGAGGGGAGCAGGGCGATCGCGAGCGCCGTGCCGCGGACGCGCAGCACGGCCAGAGCGCGCGCACGCGCCGCCTCGACACCGGCCATGACCCTGATCACCCCCAACGGACGATGGAGCGGGCCCGGGGCGCACTCCGCGTCGCGCGTCCCACCCGGTCGGCGAGAAACGCTCCCACGAGCCCTTCGGGCGCGCTGTGTGCGCCGTGCCCTCGCCGTCCATTGCTACGCGACACCGACCGCGCCGTCCACTCCACTGTGACACCACGCCCTGACACTGTGTATCGGAAGCGCGGTGCGGCGCGGTGTCCGCTCGGTCCTTCCGGCCCTTCCGGTCGGGACCCATTTCCTGAACGAGCTTGCCGGGCACCCTAGTTGCGGCCCGCCGACGGCGTCAGCACATTACCCGCCGGTTCACCCGATGGGATGGTCCGTCCGGGTCAGGGCGGCAGCGGTCCGCGGGGCGGTGCAGCGCCGCTGCCTGGGGGCTTGCGGGGGCCTGCGGGACGGCACCCGGACACGGGGCCCGGCCGGGCGGCTCGCGGAGGGCGGCGGCGGCCGGTGATGATGGTCGGCTCCGCCGAACGGGGCCCCCAGCCTGCGGGAACGCGGGCGCCCCGGGCGCCGGGGTGCCCGCTCCGGCGGGCGGGCGCCGCCCCAGGACGCCGCGGCCGCCGAGGGCACCGCCGTCCCGGAGGCGCCGCCCGCTCAGGCGCCGGCGTCCTCGGCGGCCGCGCGGGCGATGTCCGTCCTGTGGTGCCCGCCCGCCAGGCCGATGCGGGCCAGGGCGCGGTAGGCGCGGGTGCGGGCCTCGGCGAGGGTGGGGCCCGTCGCGGTGACCGACAGCACCCGGCCGCCCGCGCTCACCACCCGGCCGGCCTCGTTCCTGCGGGTGCCCGCGTGCAGGACGTAGGCGTGCTCCTCCTCGCGCGCGACCTCGTCCAGACCCTCGATCGGGTCCCCGGTACGCGGGGTGCCGGGGTAGTTGTGCGACGCCAGGACGACCGTGACCGCGGCGCCGTCGCTCCAGCGCAGCGGCTCCTGCTCGTCCAGGCGGCCGGTGGCGGCCCGCAGCAGCAGCCCGGCCAGGGGGGTGCGCAGCCGGGCCAGCACGACCTGGGTCTCGGGGTCGCCGAACCGCGCGTTGAACTCCACCACCCGCATGCCGCGGGAGGTGAGCGCCAGCCCGGCGTACAGCAGCCCGGAGAACGGGGTGCCGCGGCGGCGCATCTCGTCCACGGTGGGCTGGAGGACGGTCTGGAGCACCTCGTCGACCAGCTTGGGGTCGGCCCACGGCAGCGGCGAGTAGGCGCCCATGCCGCCGGTGTTCGGGCCGGTGTCGCCGTCCCCGGCGCGCTTGAAGTCCTGCGCGGGCGTCAGCGGCAGCACGGTGACGCCGTCGGTGACCGCGAACAGCGACACCTCGGGGCCGTCCAGGTACTCCTCCACCACGACCCGCTCGCAGGCGGCGGCGTGCGCGAGCGCGGCGGCGCGGTCCTCGGTGACGACCACGCCCTTGCCCGCGGCGAGGCCGTCGTCCTTGACCACGTAGGGCGGGCCGAAGGCGTCCAGGGCGGCGGCGGCCTCGGCGGCGTCCTCGCACACGTAGGAGCGGGCGGTGGGCACGCCCGCGGCGGCCATGACCTCCTTGGCGAACGCCTTGGAGCCCTCCAGGAGGGCGGCCTGGCGGCCGGGGCCGAAGCAGGCGATGCCGCGCTCGCGCACGGCGTCGGCGACACCGGCCACCAGGGGGGCCTCGGGGCCGACGACCACCAGGTCGGCGCCGAGTTCCGCGGCCAGGCCGGCCACGGCCGCGCCGTCGAGCGCGTCCACCGCGTGCAGCGCGGCGACCTCGCCGATCCCGGCGTTCCCGGGGGCGCAGTGCAGGGCGGTGACGTCGGGGTCGAGCGACAGGGCGCGGCACAGGGCGTGTTCGCGGGCGCCGCCGCCGATAACGAGGACCTTCACGCCGCACAGCGTAGCCCGTGGCCCCGGCGGGCTCGCCGTTCGCTCTTTCGGGTGACTCGGGCATGGCCTTGATACCGGATCGGTGCTGTCTGCCGGGCCGACACGCCGGGGGGCGGGTGACGGGCGTCAGCCGTTCGGCGGTAAGAAGGTGCCTTTGCGAGGGGAGTGGACGAAGGGGACGCGCGACGCCGGGCCGGGTCCGGTGGCGGGGCCGGGGCGCGGGTGCGGCCCGGGGGTCAGTCAGAGGTCGAGTCACAGGGAGTTCAGGGTGAGCCAGCCGGAGATGCAGCCCGACGAGGCTCCTCGGCGCAAGCGCGCCCACGAGGAGGGGGACGAGGACCGCAGGGGGCTCGGGGCGCTGCGCAGGCGGCCGGGCGAGTACCGCCGCGGCCCCGGCGACCTGCGGCCGCTGCCGTTCCCGGTCGGCGACTGGGGGGAGCCCGCGCAGCGCCTCGACGGTCTCTACCGCTGGGCGGAGGCGCGGGCGCTGCGCACGGCGGACTGGTATCTGCGGGACCGGGTGTGGAAGCGGCGGGGCGCGCGGGCGCTGCGCCTCGCGGCGGTGGTGTTCGCCGCGGTGGGCGCGGGCCTTCCGCTGGTGGCGCTGACCGGGAGCCTGGGCGGGGACGGCGAGTGGGGGTTCGTGGCGCTGCTGGCCGCGGCGGCGTGCGTGGGCGCGGACCGGTACTTCGGGCTGACCTCGGGCTGGATGCGGGACGTCAGCACGGCGCAGGCGGTGCAGCGCAGGCTGGAGGCGTTCCAGTTCGAGTGGGCGGCGGAGAGCGTGCGGGAGGTGCTGGGGCCGACGGAGGGCACGGCGAGCGAGGCCGCGGAGCGGTGCCTGGGCGTGCTGCGGCGGTTCTGCGAGGACGTCTCGGAGCTGGTGCGGTCGGAGACGTCCGAGTGGATACTCGAATTCCGCTCCTCGCTGGTGCAGTTGCAGACGCAGGCGTCGGCGGCGTGGGAGACCCGCCCCGAGGTGGGCCCGGCCCCGGCCAGGGCGCAACTGCTGCCGGGCAGCCGGGCGAGCATGCCGCGGCAGCGGCCGCCGGAGCCGCCGCGCTGAGCGGGCGGGCCCACCGCGGGCGGGCGGGGCCCCGTGGGGCGCTGCCCCGTGGGGCGGGGCCCGCCCGCACGGCTCCCCTACGAGAAGATGATCATGGAGCCTTGGCCCAGGCTCCTCGTGGCCGCGGCGTGCAGGCCCAGCCAGACGTGGCGCTCCCGGGCGAACGGGCTGGCGTCGTAGGGCGCGGGGGCCGCGGGCTCGTCCAGCTCGGTGGGCGCCGGGGGCGGCGGCGGCAGCGGGGGGTTGTGCGGGTCGATGCCGAGCGCCGGGGCGATGGCCTCCAGCTCGCGCAGCAGCCCCTGGGCGGAGCCCAGCGGCCCGCCGGAGGCCAGCAGGTCGTCGTCCACCAGCGGCGCGGGGAAGTCCACGGGGACGTAGGCGCCCGCGTGGTCGTAGTGCCACACCAGGTGGGAGCCGGCAGCCGCGGGCTCGAACATCTCCAGCAACTGCGAGTAGTCGCTGCCCAGGTGCCCGTCCACCGGGGTCACCTCGAGCCCGGTGAGCTGGAGCAGATAGGCGCGGCGCAGGAAGTGCAGCGCGTCGTAGTCGAACCCGGCGACCGGCGCGATCTCGCCGGACAGGCCCGGCATGTAGCTGAAGACGGGCACGGGCGGCAGGCCCGCGCGCTCCAGCGCCCGGTTGTACAGCGCCAGGTCCTCGTGGAACGGGTTGTCGGGGCTGTGGCAGAGGACGTCGACCAGCGGGACGAGCCAGAGGTCACAGGCCACGTGGGCTCCTCATCGGCGGAGTTCGGGCGGGCACGGGGAGGGTCGGCCAAGATTACTGCTGCCCAGGTACCGGCCGCTCGAGTCGTCCTCACCGCGGCTGCCGGCCCGGCCCGCTCCCCTCCAGACGGCGCATCAGCTCCAGGGAGCCGCTGTGGAACTCCCCGATGAGGTCCTGCGCCCGCTTCAGCTCGCCCGCCGAGAGCGCGTCCACCAGCGGCACGTGGTCGTGCCACCACAGCGCCGCCAGGTCCCGCTGCCCCCGCAGCAGCGGGACCGTGTACAGCCACGACTGGACCCGCAGCCGGTCCAGGAAGTCGCCGATGTGCCGGTTGCCGATGAGCGCGTTCAGCTCCCGCCAGAACCGCAGGTCGCAGCCGATCAGCACGTCCAGCTCCCCGGCGAGCACGGCCCGGGTGGCGGCCTCGGCGCGGCGCCTGGCCGTGGTGAGCACGGCATCGGGCCAGTCCCGGTCCGCCTCGCCCATGACCCGCCGGAACACGCCCTGGGTGACCAGCACCCGGGCGGCGACGATGTCCTCGAAGTCGGACAGCGTCAGGCGCCGCACCATGAACCCGCGGTGGTGCTGCACCTCCAGCAGCCCCTGCGCCGCCAGGTCCACCAGGGCCTCGCGGACCGGGGTGGCCGACACCTCGTACAGCTCGGCGATCTCCTTGACGGTGAACCTGTCCCCGGCGGGCAGCCGGCCGGTCAGCATCTCGTCGCGCAGGGCGTCGGCGATCTGCTGGCGCAGGCTGCTGCGCTGGACGGGCGCGACGTGTCCCGTCATCGACGGTTCTGCGCGTCGGCGGCGAGCGGGGCGGGTCCCTCCTCGGCCTCGGCCCCGGCGACCGCGAGGGGATCGGCGAGGTCCCGGGCGGTACGGGAGCGGCGGAGGGGCGCGCGGTCGGCGGCCTTGACGGCCCTGCCCGCCGCGGGGTCCGCGGGCGTCGCGCGAAGGCGGCCCGCTGCGGTGTCTGCGCTGGTCATGCCTGCCTCTGCGGTGTCGGCTCAGGCCGGGACGGGGAGCCGCGGTCCCACCGGCCTCACCCTGCCCGGTCATCGCATTCTGTCAGGCACCCGCTCCCCTATTGACAGCATGCTGTCGAATTGACAGGATGCTGCGTATGGAGACGACGGCACAGACCACGAGAGAGCACGGCACCGGGGCGGTCCGCACCGTCCACCTGGCCGTGTACGACACCCTGGCCGACTGGGAGACGGGCTACGCCGTCGCGGGGGTCAACCACCCCGAGGGCCAGCGCGAGCCCGGCCGCCACCGCGTGGTGACCGTGGGCGCGGGCCCGGGCCCCGTCACGACGATGGGCGGGGTGCGCGTCCTGCCCGACATCACGCTGGCGGAGCTGCGGCCGCGGGACAGCGTCATGCTGATCCTGCCGGGCGCGGAGAGCTGGGACACCGGGGACGCCAACGCGCCGTTCGCCCGCAAGGCGCGCGAGTTCCTCGACGCCGGGGTGCCGGTGGCGGCGATCTGCGGCGCCACCGCGGGCCTGGCCCGCGAGGGCCTGCTGGACGGGCGCGCGCACACCTCGTCCGCCCCCGAGTACCTGGCCGCGACCGGCTACGCGGGCGCGGGACACTACCGGGACGAGCCCGCCGTCACCGACGGCGACCTGATCACGGCGGGCCCCACCGCGCCGGTGGCCTTCGCCCGCGAGGTGCTGGCCCGGCTCGACCTGTACGAGCCCGAGCTGCTCGACGCCTGGTACCGGCTGTTCGCCCACTCCGACCCCGGCGGCTACCAGGCGCTCGCGGCCGCGGGACAGTCGTGAGCGGGGGCCGGGCGTGAACGGGGAACGGGCGTGAACGGGGGTCGGGCGTGAACGAGAGAGAGCTGCTCACCGGGGTCGCCCTGACCTCGTTCCGGCTCAACGGGCAGTTCCTGGAGGCGTCCGAGCGGCTCGCCAGGCCCGTCGGGCTCACCGCCACCTGGTGGCAGGTCCTGGGGGCGGTGCTCGGCGAGCCGCTGACGGTCGCGGGCATCGCGCGCCGGATGGGGATCACCCGGCAGAGCGTGCAGCGCGTCGCCGACCTGCTGGTCGACAAGGGGCTCGCCGAGTACCGGCCGAACCCGGCGCACCGCAGGGCGAAGCTGCTGCGCCCCACCGAGGAGGGGCGCGCGGCGGTGCACCGGATCCGCCCCGCGCACGCCGAGCTGGCCCGGCGGCTCGCCGACGAGCTGGGCATGGAGGAGTTCCAGCACACGCTGCGGGTGCTGGGGCGGCTGTCGCGGGCGCTGGACGCGGTGGCGGGGGACGCGGGCGACGCGGGGGCCTGACGGCCGGCCCTCACCCGCCCCCGCGCGGCCGTCCGCCCCGTCTCACAGGAACGGGTTGATCTCGATCGTCTGCGTCCTGCCGGGGCCGACACCGATCGCGGAGATCGGCGCGCCGGACATCTCCTCCAGCGCCCGCACATAGCCCTGCGCGTTCTTCGGCAGGTCGGAGAAGGACTTGGCCTCGGTGATGTCCTCGTCCCAGCCGGGCAGCGTCTCGTACACCGGCTTGGCGTGGTGGAAGTCGGTCTGGCTGTACGGCATCTCGGTGACGCGCTGCCCGTCGATCTCGTACGCCACGCACACCGGGATCCGCTCCCAGCCGGTGAGCACGTCCAGCTTGGTGAGGAAGAAGTCCGTCAGGCCGTTGACCCGGGTCGCGTAGCGGGCGATCACCGCGTCGAACCAGCCGCAGCGGCGGTCCCGGCCCGTGGTGACGCCGCGCTCGCCGCCTATGGTGCGCAGCCGGTCGCCGTCCTCGTCGAGCAGCTCGGTCGGGAACGGACCGGCGCCCACGCGCGTGGTGTACGCCTTGAGGATGCCGATCACCCGGCCGATCTTCGTCGGGCCGATGCCGGAGCCGGTGCAGGCGCCGCCGGAGGTCGGGTTGGAGGAGGTGACGAACGGGTACGTGCCGTGGTCCACGTCCAGCAGGGTGCCCTGGCCGCCCTCCAGCAGCACGACCTTGCCCTCGTCCAGCGCGTTGTTCAGCACCAGCGCGGTGTCGGCGACGTAGCGGCCGATCTGCTCCGCGTAGCCCAGGTACTCCTCGACGACCTCCTCCACGCCGATGGCGCGGCGGTTGAAGAGCTTGACCAGGACCTGGTTCTTGTCGTTGAGGGCCGCCTCGATCTTCTGCCGCAGGATCGACTCGTCGAACAGGTCCTGCACGCGGACGCCGACGCGGTTGATCTTGTCGGCGTAGGCGGGGCCGATGCCGCGGCCGGTGGTGCCGATGCGGCGCTTGCCGAGGAACCGCTCGGTGACCTTGTCCAGGGTGCGGTGGTACGGCGTGATCAGGTGGGCGTTGCCGGAGATCAGCAGCCGGGAGGTGTCCACACCGCGCTGCTCGAGACCGCGCAGCTCCTGGAGCAGCACCGCCGGGTCCACCACCACGCCGTTGCCGATGACGGGGACGCAGCCCGGGCTGAGGATGCCGGACGGCAGCAGGTGCAGCGCGTACTTCTGGTCCCCGACGACCACGGTGTGCCCGGCGTTGTTGCCGCCCTGGTAGCGGACGACGTAGTCCACCGAGCCGCCGAGCAGGTCGGTAGCCTTTCCCTTGCCCTCGTCACCCCACTGAGCACCGAGCAGCACAAGTGCCGGCACAGGCGTACACCCCTTCCGGGCGGGGCATGTCCAACGGCAGAGAGCCGCGAAGGTGGCCCCGGATAGACGAAGCCCCTGGCGCAACAGCGCAAGGGGCTCTTGCACCGAGAGATTACCTGAGGAAGGACCGACGTGTCGGCTCAGCCACCGTCCGGGCATCTGCTGCTGGTCATCGACCCCGCCGCCCGCGCCACCGACGGCGAGTCCGTGCGCGTCGCCAAGGACGTCCTCTGCGCCGGGGCGCAGGTGAAGATCGTGATTCCGGAGTCCGTCGAGGAGCTGAGCCGGGTGCTGGCGCACCGGGGCAGGCGGCGGCCCGTGGTGGTCGGGGACGACCGGGCGCTGCACCGCGTGGTGCACCTGCTGCACGAGCGGCGGGAGCTGGGCGCGGGGGCGCTGGGGCACGTGCCGGTGGGGCCGCCGGAGTGCGTGCCCATGGCCCGCGCGCTCGGCCTGCCCACCTCGCCCGCCGCCGCGGCGCGCGCCGTGCTGTCCGGGGCGGAGCGCCATCTGGACCTGCTGGTGGACGACCGGGGCGGGGTGGTGCTCGGCAGCCTCCAGATCCGCAGCGGCGCCCAGGGCGGGCCGCGGCTCGACGCGTCGCTCGACGGCCTCGGGGCGGCCGGGGGGCCCGCGCTGTGGTCGTCGGCGCGCTCGTTCGTGCGGGGGCTGCGGGTGCCGCTGCCCGGGGGGCACCTGCCGCCGCTGCGGGTGGAGGCCGACGGGGTGCTCCTCGCCGACCTGGACCGGCCGGTGCAGCTCGTCGCCGTCTCCAACGCCTGCCCGCCCGACGGCGAGGCCGACGCTCCCGCCCCCGCCGACGGCGCGCCGGGGCACCCGGACGACGGCCTGGTGGAGGTCACCGTGCGGCAGCCCGCGGGGCAGGGCACGGTGCGCCGGATGTGCGCGCGGGCGGTCACCGTCACCGGGCGCGGCTTCACCTACGCGGCGGACGCGCTGGTCACCGGGCCGGTGCGCACCCGCACCTGGACGGTGCTGCCGCGCGCCTGGCGGCTGACGGTGCCCGCGCAGGACGGGGGCGAGACCGCTCGCCCCGCGGCGGCGGGGGCCGACCCGTGCTAGTCCCGGTCGCCGACGCGGCCAGGCTCGCCGAGGCCCGCGTCGCCCTCCACGCCCGGCTGACCGCGCTGCGCCCGCTGCTGTGCCCGCGGGTGGCCGCGGCGTTCCTCTTCGTGCCCCGCCACCCGTTCCTGCCCTGGCACCAGGCAGTGCGGCCGGCCGAGCCGCCGCTCGCCGAGGCCGACCTGCTGGACGCGCTGGACGTACGGCCGGGGGACCGGGTGCTGGAGATCGGCACCGGCACGGGCTACCGCACCGCGCTGCTGTGCCGCCTGGCCGGGCCCGGCTGCGTGACCAGCACCGACCGCTCCCCGCACACCGTGGCCCGGGCCAGGGAGCGGCTGGCCTGCGTCGGCTACCAGCCGGTGCTCGCCGCCGAGGACCCGGCGCGGGGCCTGCCCGGGCGCGGCCCCTACGACCGGCTGGTCGCGCACGTGCCCGTGCCCCGGGTGCCCGCCGCCTGGCTGGAGCAGTGCTCGCCCGGGGCCCTGCTGGCGGTGCGGGTGGCCGGGGCGCTCGCGGTGCTCCAGGTGGGGCGGGACGGGACGGCGTCGGGGCGGCTGCTGCCCACGGAGACGCAGGGCGCGGGAGCGGGTGCGCAGGGCGCGGGGCCGGGTCCCGCGGGGCCGGATCCCGGGGGGGCGGGTCCCACGGGGCCGGACGGGGCCGGGCCCGGCGGCACGGGGCCCCGGACGGACGGGTGGCCCGGCATCGAGCGGCCGACCGCTGTGCCCGCCCGGGTGCTGCGCGACCCGGCGTTCGCGTTCTTCGCCCGGCTGCACCTGCCCGACGCGGACGTGCGCGACGGCGACCCGCCCGTGTTACGGGGCCGGGACGGCTCGGCGGCCCGGGTGGCCGGCGGCACCGTGACCGTCACCGGGCAGCGGGACCTGTGGGCCGTGGTGGAGCGGGCCCACACGGCGTGGCTGGCCCTGCACCGGCCGCGCCGCGAGTGGTTCGAGATCCACGCGGAGGGGCCGCGCCAGTGGATCTCCTACCGCGCCCCGGGCGGCGCCGAGCACGTGTGGGAGCTGCCCTGCGCCGCGCCGGTGCCGTGGAGCGGGTGGCGGACGGCGCCCGGGCAGGCTCAGCCGCCGGGGGTGACCAGCCCCGCCTCGTAGGCGTACACCGCGGCCTGGGTGCGGTCGCGCAGGCCCAGCTTGACCAGGATCCGGCTGACGTGCGTCTTCACCGTCTGCTCCGCCACCACCAGGCGGGCGGCGATCTCGGCGTTGGACAGGCCCTGCGCGATCAGCGCCAGCACCTCAGTCTCCCGTTCGGTCAGCTCCTCCAGGCGCTGCCGGCGCGGCCCGCGGGGCGTGCCGAGCCGGGAGAACTCGGCGATGAGCCGCTTGGTGACCGCCGGCGCGAGCAGGGCCTCCCCCGCGGCCACCACCCGCACCGCCTCGGCGAGCTGCCGGGCGGAGGCGTCCTTGAGCAAGAAGCCGCTGGCCCCGGCGCGCAGCGCCTCGTACACGTAGTCGTCGAGGTCGAAGGTGGTCAGCACCAGCACCCTCACCTGGTCCCCGGGCCGCCCGGCCAGGCGCCTGGTGGCCTCGATGCCGTCCAGGTTCGGCATCCGCACGTCCATCAGGACCACGTCCGGGCGCAGTTGCTCCGCCTTGGCGACCGCGTCCAGGCCGTCCACGGCCTCGCCGACGACCTCGATCCCGGGCTGCGCGTTCAGCAGCACCGAGAAGCCCTCGCGCACCATCGCCTGGTCGTCGGCGATCAGCACCCGGATCGTCATGCCCCCTCGCTCTCCTTCGCCGGGCCGCGTCCGCCCCGGTCCTCGCCCGGCCCGCGCGGCGGCGCCCCCGGGCCGCCCTCCGCGCCGGTGACCGGCAGAAACGCGGTCACCGTCCAACCGCCCCCGGGCATGGGGCCGGCCCGCAGCGTGCCGCCCAGCATCGCGGCCCGCTCACGCATCCCGAGGATGCCGTGCCCGGTGCCGGGCGGCGCCAGCGGGGGCGGGACGGTCCGCGGCCGGTCGTTGGTCACCGCGACGCGCAGGCCCCCCGCGGTGCCGGCCACCCGGACCCTGACCGGCGCGCCGGGGGCGTGGCGCAGCACGTTGCTCAGGGCCTCCTGGACGATGCGGAACGCGGACAGCTCCACTCCGGGCGGGAGCCGCACCCCCTTGTCGGGGAGGGTGGCCGTCACCGGGACACCGGCGGCGCGGACGTTCGCCATCAGGCCGTCCAGGTCGGCCAGGGTCGGCTGGGGGGCGTCCGGGGCGTCGGCGCCGGTGTCCTGGGAGCGCAGCACGTCCAGCACCCGGCGCAGCTCGGTGAGCGCGGACACCGCGTTCTGCCGGATGGTGGCGAAGCCGGCGACCAGCTCCTGCGGCGGGTCCTGCACCCGGTACGGGGCCGCCTCGGCCTGGATGGCGACGACGGACATGTGGTGGGCGACCACGTCGTGCAGCTCGCGGGCGATGCGGGAGCGCTCCTCGAGCAGGGTGCGCCTGACCCGCTCCGCCTCGGTGAGCGCGGCCTGCCGGGCGAGCTGGGCCCTGGCCTCCCGGCGGCCGCGCACGGAGGCGGCGAGGATCACGACGGCCGTGAAGAGGATCGTGGCGAACAGGGTGTCGTCCGCGAACGGGTGGCCGCTGCCCCAGCCCTTGACGAGGATCGTCACCAGCACGCTGCCCGCCAGCACCTCCGCGGCGATCCGGGGGCGCACTCGCAGCGCGAGGAGCCCGAGCACCCCGGCGTGGACGCACAGCGACGGGACGGTCCACGGCCACGGCGCCGTGGTCTCCCGCAGTGGCGAGGCCGCCGCCCAGGCGGTCACGGTCCCGGTCGTCAGCGACAGCCACCAGGCCGGAACCGGCCACCGCATGGCGAGCACCAGCGCTGTGGCGTGAACGATCGCGAGCGCGTCGGCGATGCCGTGGCCGACCTGGTACCTGCCCCCCAGCTCCTGGCCGCCGGTCTTCGCCAGGAGCATCGCGGTGCCGAGGACCACCGAGTACGGCAGCCACCGGGCCCACCGCGGCCCGGTCATGGGCGGCAGCGGCTGAACGGCCGCGGTGAGCAGGTCCTTCCGCACGGCGCGCGGTGCGGACCTCACCGCGGACAGCGCGCCGCTGAGGGAGACGTTCACCCGGCCAACCCTAGGGACGGCCCCCGGTCGCCGTCGTCACCGGCCGCGGTGATCCGGGAGTAGCTCTCAGGTACTACGCCCGCGGGCCCGGCGGCCCCGGGCGGGCGCGGCGCGTCCCCGGCGGGCGTGCGCCGCGCCCCCGTCTCCCGGCCGTGGAACGCCGCCCGGCACACCAGCAGCACCGCGGCGAACGCGGCCAGCCACGGCAGCCGGGCCGCGACCCAGTCCGGGCCGCCGGGGTGGGTGTGCAGGCCGGGCAGCGGGCCGAGGGGCAGGGTGGTGGCGGTGACCGCGAGCATCGCCGTCTGGTGCCACAGGAACACCGTCATCGCGGACAGGTTCACCGCGGCCACGGCCGCCCACGCCGCCGGGCGGGCCAGCGCCCGGCGCAGCGGGCCGCGCAGCCGCAGGGCGAGGCCGCACTGGGCCAGGCCGAAGGTGACGGCGGCCAGCGTCGGCGGGTTGAGGTTGGACACCTCGGCGCCGGGCACCCCGACCATGCTCGCCGGATAGCCGCCCCACACCACCAGCGCCGCCGTGGCCAGGCCGCCGCACACCAGCAGGCCGAGTCCGCTCCGCCGTCCGGCGAACCCGCCCCTCGCCCACCTGGCGCCCAGGCAGTACGGGACCAGCCAGCCCGCCGCGACGTTCACCCAGCCCGTCCACTGCGGGCCGTCGAGCCGGAACCGGACCAGGTCCACCAGCGCCACCGCGGCCAGCGGCCAGGCCGGGTGCAGCCGGGCCACCAGCGGGGTCGCCGCCGTGAGCGCCGCGAACACCAGCAGGAACCACAGCGGTGAGACGACCAGGCGCAGCACGGTCCGCGCCGTCCGGTACTCCGCGCCGCCCACCAGGAACGCGACCGTGGCGACGCCCCACACCGCGAGCAGCGCGGGGACCGGCCGCAGCAGCCGCCGCAGCCGCCCGCGCAGCCACACCGGACAGCCGGCGCCCCGGGCGCGGGCGGCCGCCCTGCCGCGCACGGCGGCGTACCCGCCGACGAAGAAGAACAGCGCCAGCGTCTGGCACATCCACGACACCGGTGCGAGGTACGGCATCGACCGCAGCGGGCTCGCCCCGGCCAGTCGCCCGCCGCCCTCGTCCACCACGGCGGTGACCAGCCAGTGGCCGAGCACCACCCCGAGCACGGCGAACGCCCGCAGGCCGTCCACGGCCCGGTCCCGGCCCGGCGGGGTGGCGGCGTCGATCCGGCGGGCCCAGGCGCGGAGGCGGGGCAGCCTGAGGCGGGGGCGGGGGCGGGGGACGCGGGGGCGGCGCGGCCGGGCGGACGGCGGGCGCGGCCCGTTCAGCGGCTCACGCACCGGACCCACCGCCCGGCCCGCCCCGCCGCCCGAGCACGATCCCGGCCAGTTCCCGCAGCGGCAGCGAGCCGGGCCTGAGGTAGTCGCCGTGGCCGCCGCCGCCCGCGGGGAAGACGCGGGCGCCGAAGCCGGGCGAGACCGGGTCGGGGCCGAAGCCCAGCGTGGTGCCCGGCAGGCGCACGCGGACGCCGGGGACCGCGTCCACCCAGTCGCCGCCCGCGCGGCCCGCCCACACCCGGGCCCGGGTGCGCAGGTCGGCGGCCCGGCGCACCCCGAGGCCGGGGCTGCCGTAGACGGCGATGTCGGCGGCGGCCAGCCCGTGCGCGGCCCGCCCGCACACCACCGACCCGTAGGAGTGGCACAGCGCCGACACCCGGGCGCGGGGGAACGCGCGGTGCAGCGACGCGGCGAAGGTGCGCAGCTCGCGGGCCCCGTCGTCGGCCCTGCCCGTGGTCAGCGCGGCGGGGCCGAAGGTGCCCGGGGTGTCGTAGCCGAGCCAGGCGACCACGGCCACCGCGGCCCGCGGGTCCTGGCGGCGCAGCTCGTCCCGCAGGGCGCGGGCGCCGCCGCCGGGCGCGGCGTACGGGGTGCCGTGACGGTCGAAGGTGTCCAGGCCGGTGTCGACGCCGGGCACCAGGACGGCGACCCGGCGGGCCGCGGCCAGGTCCCCGACGACCTCCACCGCCCGGCCGTCGCCGCGGGCGTCGAAGGCGAGGAAGCGGCGGCCGGGCGCGGCCATCGCGCGCAGCGCCCGGGCCCGTGACGGGTAGCCGTGGCGGGCGGCGGTGCGGGCGGCCTCGGCGATGTAGGCGCGGTTGGCGTCGTAGCGGGCGTCCAGGGCGGCGGGGCCGACGGCGGGCAGGCGCGGCGGGGCGGGCGCGGGGACGGGGGGCGCCCCTCCGGCCGCGGTCACCGGCACGGCCACCGCGGCGGTGACGAGCACGGCGAGCAGACCCCGGCGCGTCCGGGCGGCGGCGAACCTCATGCGGGTCCTTCCTCTCCTGGCGGCCGGGTCGGCCGTCAGGAAAGGAAGCTAGGAACCGCGGTGTGTGGTCGGCGTCCCGCGGGGGAGCCATCCCGCGCGGTGGCTCGCGGGTACTACGGGGAGGACGCCCCCGGCCCCCGCCGGGCCGGGGCGGGCGGCTACGGGTACCGCAGCAGCTCCGCCTCCAGCACCCGGCAGGCGGGCGAGCCCGGCTCGACCAGGGTGAAGTGGCCGGTGCGGTCGAGGGCGACCAGCCGGGCGCCGTCCCCGGCCGCGCGGGCCGCGGCGACGAAGCGCTCGGAGAGGGTGAACGGCACCGAGGCGTCGTCCCGCCCGTGGATCAGCGTGGTCGGCACGCCCGTGGGCAGCAGGGCGGCCGGGTCGTACTCGGCGAGCAGCGCCGGGTCGCCGCGCAGCAGGTCGGCCACGGCTCCGTCGCCGACGTCGAGCACGAGGCCGTGCGCCAGGTCGGCGACGGGGGCGAGCGCCACCACCGCGTCCACCGCGTCGCCGTGCGCGGCCGCGGCCCACAGCGCCAGGTGGCCGCCCGCGGAGTGGCCGACGACCACCTGCCGCCGATCCGCCGCGCCCGGCCGGTGCCGGTCGGCGAGCCGCCTGGCCACGACCACCACCCGCCCGACGTCCTCGAACATCCCCGGGCGGCCGGGCGCCTCCCCCGGCCCGTCTCCGGAGGCGTCCTCCTGCGGCCAGATCCCCTCGCCCTGCCAGGTCTCCTCCTTCTCACGGGGGAGGACGGCGGTCACCCTGCGGTACTCGGCGAGCGCCACCGCGAAGCCCCGGCCGGCCAGGTGCGCGGCCAGCGGCGACAGGTGCCGCCGGTCGAAGCGCTCACGCCAGAACCCGCCGTGGAGCAGGGTGACGAACGGCAGGTCGCCCGGCTCGTCGGGGAACCAGAAGTCGATCACCTGGTCGGGGTGCGGCCCGTAGGGCTCGGTGACCGGCGGGGGCACCGGGGGCAGCCCCAGGACCCGCCGCTCCTCTTCCTCCCCCGGCGCCGCCGGAGGTGACCCGGCCGGGCCCGGCCGGGTCACCTCCGGCGGGATCAGCTCCTCCGGCGGGGTCAGGTCGGTCACGGCAGCACCTCGGCGAGCGTGCGCGCCGCGCGGACCGCGTCGGCGAACCGCGTGTACAGCGGGGTGAACCCGAACCGCAGCACGTCCGGCTCCCGGAAGTCGCCGACGACGCCCCGGGCGATCAGCGCGTCCATCACCTCGCGGGCGCCGGCGCACCGCAGCGACACCTGGCTGCCGCGGCGCTCCGGCTCCGCGGGCGTCACCGGCAGCACCAGGCCGGACGGCACCAGGGCGGCGACGCAGGCGAGGAAGAACTCCGTCAGCGCCAGGCTCTTGGCCCGCACCCGCTCGATCGGCACCCCGTCCCAGACGTCGAGCGCGGCGTCCAGGGCCAGCAGCGACAGGATCTCCGGGGTGCCCACCCGGCCGCGCACCGCCCCGGGGGCGGGGCGGTAGGAGTCCTCCATCGCGAACGGGTCCGCGTGGGAGTTCCAGCCCGGCAGCGGCGAGTCGAAGTCCTCCTGGTGGTCCGCCCTGACATAGAGGAACGCGGGCGCGCCCGGGCCGCCGTTGAGGAACTTGTAGGTGCAGCCGACCGCGAGGTCCACCCCGTGCCGGTCCAGCTCCACCGGCAGCGCGCCGGCGCTGTGGCACAGGTCCCACACGGTCAGCGCCCCGCGCTCCCGCACGGCCCGGGTGATGCCCGGCAGGTCGTGCAGCTCGCCGGTGCGGTAGTCCACGTGGTTCGCCAGCACGGCGGCCGTGCGCGGGCCGGTCTCGGCGGGCAGGTCCGCGACGGGCACGGGCCGGGCCTCGCAGCCGGTCATCCGCGCGGCGGAGCGCGCGATGTAGCCGTCGGTGGGGAAGGTCGCCGCGTCCACCAGGACCTCGGTCCTCGACGGGTCGCGCCGCTGCGCCAGGCGCACCGCGCCGACCACGGCCTTGAAGACGTTGACGCTGGTGGAGTCGCCGGCGACCACCTGCCCCGGGGCCGCGCCGACCAGCGGCGCGATCCGGTCGCCGACCCGCTCGGGCGCCGTCCACCAACCGCTCTCGCTCCAGGAGCGGATCCTCAGCCGCCCCCACTCGTGGGCGACGACCTCCGCCAGCCTCCCGGGCACGGCGGCGGGGAGGGCGCCCAGGGAGTTGCCGTCCAGGTAGACGGTCTCCTCGTCGAGGACGAAGCGCTCGCGCAGCGGCGCCAGCTCGTCCGCGGCGTCCAGCTTCTCCGCGAGCCGGCCGAGCTCGCCGGGCGGCAGCGGCCCGGCGGGCAGGGCATACGGCAGGGCGGGGGGCAGGCCGTGCGGCAGATCGCGCTCAGACATGGCTGCGCGCCGTCCACAGCTCGGGGAACACCTGCCGCTGCACCCGCTTCTCCAGCCAGGCCACGCCCGAGGAGCCGCCGGTGCCCGGCTTGGCGCCCATGGCGCGGCGGGTCGCCACCAGGTGGTCGCTGCGCCATCGCCACACCTGCTCGGCGACGTCGGTCAGCACCTCGCCGAGCCGCACCAGGTCGGCGTGCTGCGCCCCGGCGTACACCTCCTGCCAGACCCGCTCCACCCCCTCGTCGGGCTCGTACCTGACGGTGACGTCCCGCTCCAGGACGTGGCGGGGCACGTCGTGGCCGCGCCGGTGCAGCAGCCGCAGCACCTCGTCGTACAGGCTCGGCTCGTGCAGCGCCTTCTCCAGCTCCGCGTACTGGTGGGGCACGCCCCGGTGCGGCACCAGCATGGAGGCGGACTTCTCACCGAGCAGGAACTCCACGCGCCGGTACATCACCGACTGGAAGCCCGAGCCCTCGCCGAGCGCCTTGCGGTAGGCGTTGAACTGCGCCGGGGTGAGGTTGGACAGCGGCTTCCACGAGGCGTTGAGCGCCTCCAGCTCGCGCACGCTGCGGTGCAGCGCGTCCATCGCCCGGGGCAGGTCGTCGTCCCGGACGGCGCGCGCCGCCGTGGTCCACTCGTGCACGAGCACGGTGAACCACAGCTCCATGACCTGCGACGTCACCAGGAAGACCATTTCCCCGGGCTCGTCGGTCACGGGATGCTGCAAGCCGGTGAGGACGGACGCCTTCACATAGTCCTCGTACGGTGTGGTGCCCTCGAAGTCCAGGAGCGGCTCGCTGTGCCCCTCGTGCGCCGTGTCAGGCATCGCCTTCCTCCTCCGCCCGGGATCGCCGGGCCTCGCGGAGCTGGTGTGGTGGTGTGGCGTTGGGGCCCGGCCGCGGTCGGCGGGGCCGCGGGTTGTCCGCGACCCCAGCCGCCCGCGGCCGGGGTGGTGCGCGGTGGAACCGTACCGGCGGTGCGGTCAGGCCAGGATGTCGGCGGCCGCGGGCGAACTGTCCCGCAGGAAGGTGGAGCAACGCTCGGCCTCGTCCGTCTCGCCGATGGCCTCGGCGGCGCGGGCGAGCGCGGCCAGGGCGCGCAGGAAGCCGCGGTTGGGCTCGTGCTCGTAGGGGACCGGCCCGTGGCCCTTCCACCCGTTGCGGCGCAGCGCGTCCAGACCCCGGTGGTAGCCGGTGCGGGCGTACGCGTAGCTCTCGACGAACCGTCCGGCCGCGTGCGCCTCCTCGGCGAGCCGGGCCCAGGCCAGGGACGACGTCGGGTACTTCGCCGCCACGTCGGCGGGCGCGGTCCCGGACTCCAGCAGCTCGCGCGGTCCCGGCTCGTCGGGCAGACGGGTCGGAGGCGGACCGCCGAGCAGGTTCTCGTGAATGCTCATACGGACAGTCTGCCGCGCCGGACGCACAAGGGCCCGGCAACCCCAGGGGAGCTGCCGGGCCCCGGACGGCGCACGGGTCGCGCCCGAGCGCCGGGACGGCCGTGGTGGCCGGTTCCGTGCTACTTCAGGGCCTTGCCCGAGGAGCGCAGGTCCTCGCAGGCCCGGGTCACGCGGGCGGCCATGCCGGCCTCGGCGGACTTGCCCCAGGAGCGCGGGTCGTAGGTCTTCTTGTTGCCGACCTCGCCGTCCACCTTCAGCACGCCGTCGTAGTTGCGGAACATGTGGTCCACGACGGGGCGGGTGAAGGCGTACTGGGTGTCGGTGTCGAGGTTCATCTTCACCACGCCGTTCTCCAGCGCCGTGGTGATCTCCTCGATGGTGGAGCCGGAGCCGCCGTGGAAGACGAAGTCGAACGGGCTCTGCTTGCCGTACTTGGCGCCCACGGCCTCCTGGAGCTCCTTGAGCAGCTCGGGGCGGAGCACGACGTTGCCCGGCTTGTACACGCCGTGCACGTTGCCGAACGACGCGGCGAGCAGGTAGCGGCCCTTCTCGCCCAGGCCGACCGCCTCCGCGGTGCGGATGGCGTCCTCGACCGTGGTGTACAGCTCGTCGTTGATCTCGTGGGTGACGCCGTCCTCCTCACCGCCGGTGGGGGTGATCTCCATCTCGAGGACGATCCGCGCCTTGACGGCCTCGGCCAGCAGCTCCTTGGCGATCTCCAGGTTGTCCGCGAGGGTCTCGGCGGAGCCGTCCCACATGTGCGACTGGAACAGCGGCTCGCGGCCCTCGGCGACGCGCTCCTGCGAGATCTTCAGCAGCGGCCGGACGTAGCCGTCGAGCTTGTCCTTCGGGCAGTGGTCGGTGTGCAGGGCGATGTTCACCGGGTACTTGGCCGCCACGATGTGCGCGAACTCGGCGAGCGCCACCGCGCCCGTGACCATGTCCTTCTTGTACTGGCCGCCGAGGAACTCCGCACCGCCCGTGGAGATCTGGACGATGCCGTCGCTCTCCGCCTCGGCGAAGCCGCGCAGGGCCGCGTGCAGCGTCTGGGAGGAGGTGACGTTGATCGCGGGGTAGGCGAACTTGCCGGCCTTCGCCCGGTCCAGCATCTCGTTGTAGATCTCGGGAGTCGCGATGGGCATGTGTCCGCTCCTTGTGGCCTGCGGGGTGTGGCGGCTTCTCGTCGGCACCGGGCCGGCCGGAGAACACCGCCCGGGGTGTCGTACGCAACGCCCACATCCTCCCAGATTCGCCGCCTTGGTTTCACCACCTGCCCAGGTTTTGATCACAGTCCGGTACGGCCCGTCCGGGTGATGTCACGCTGTGTTTCACGTGAAACATGGGCGCGGGGCGGCGGGACAAGGGCAGAGGCGCTGCCGGGAGGCGGTGCGGGGCGGGACCCGGGAGGCCAGGGGGCCGAAGCCGCCCCGAACCCCCGCCGGCGCTCCGCCCCGGGCCCGGGGTCACTCCAGGCCGAGGTCCTCCAGCGTGTACGCGTAGTAGTACGGCAGCCCGGCCTGCTGCACGGCCGGGGCGGCGCCGCGCTCCACGACCACCGCGACCCCGACGACCTCGGCGCCCGCCTCGCGCAGCGCCTCCACGGCGGTGAGCACCGAGCCGCCGGTGGTGGAGGTGTCCTCCACGGCCAGCACCCGGCGGCCCGCCACGTCCGGGCCCTCGATGCGGCGCTGGAGGCCGTGGGCCTTGCCCGCCTTGCGGACCACGAACGCGTCCAGAGTGCGCCCGCGCGCCGCGGCGGCGTGCAGCATCGCGGTGGCCACGGGGTCGGCGCCCAGGGTGAGGCCGCCGACGGCCTCGTAGTCCAGCTCCGCCGTCAGGTCCAGCATCACGCCGCCCAGCAGCGGGGCCGCCTCGCCGTCCAGGGTGATGCGGCGCATGTCCACGTAGTAGTCGGCCTCGCGGCCGGAGGAGAGGGTGACCCTGCCGTGCACCACGGCCTTGTCCTTGATCCGCTCCAGCAGGGTGCGGCGGTCGTCCGAGCTCATGGGGTCAGAGCCTACGCCAGCGCCAAGTGGTGGAGAGCTCCAGCGGGTCGATGGGGGTGACCAGGCGCGGAAGGGTGTTCAGCCCGTTGGGCGGGCCCGACTGGGGCTCCACGCACAGCGCGTCGGACTGCTCGTCGTACACCACGACGTACTCGGCGCGGCTGGTCACCCGCAGCTCCAGTTCACCCGGCCAGGTGAGGGTGACGTCGACGCCGTCGGGCATCCCGAAGCAGTCGTCCCACGGGCCGGGGCGGGGCTCGATCCGCTGCCCGGTGGGCAGGTGGTCCTCGCCGCGCTCCTCCTGCCAGGCGGCGTCGAACGCGATGCGCGCCTCCTGCCCGTCCTCGCTCAGACGGCGCAGGAACCACGGGTGCCAGCCCGCCTGCGCCGGGAAGGACTCCTCCGCGGTCTCCACGGCGAGGGTCAGCGTCAGGCTGTCGGGGGCGAGTTCGACGATCTGGGTGACGCGGCCCCGGTACGGCCACGGGTCGGTGAGGTCGTAGGTGAACGTGGCCGAGGCGGGCGTGTCCGCGGCCCGCACCCGCCGCCAGGCGCTGCCCACACCGGTGCCGTGGATGGCGTGCGGCGGGGAGTTGACGGGGAGTTGGTGCAGGACGGGCCCGTTGCGGAACCGTCCGCGGTCCACGCGTCCGGCCCAGGGCACCATCGGGAAGCTGCCGTACCCGTGGGGGCGGGGCGAGGCCGTGCGCAGCAACTCGGTGCCGCCGACGCGCAGCGAGCCGAGGCGGCAGCCGTCGGCGGGCAGTACGGTGACCTCCGCGTCGCCTGCGGTCAGCAGGACCGGAGCGGCGGTGGCGGACGGGTTCCCGGTCGCCGCGGGCTCGGGGGTTGGGCTGGACACGTGCGCACTCCTCGTCGTCGCGTGGCCGAGGCGCCCCGCAGGCACCGGCCCCGGGCCCAGATTATCGATCGAGTCCGGAGGTCCGGTGGACCGCCCCCGCGTCAGCGGCGTCTTCGCAGCACCCGGCTCACGACCACGGCCGAGGCGACCAGCGCCGCGGCGGCGGGTCCCGCCCAGCGCAGGGTGGCGGCGGCGCGCACCGTCTCCGGCGCGGCGACGGGGGCGTACCGGCCGCGCGGCGGGGCGTGGTCCACCTCCTCGGTGGACCGGCCGATCATCGTCCGCCTGGCGTTGCCGACGACGGGCTCGTCCGAGGAGTCCGCCGGCCCGAGCCCGGCGTCGGGGCGGGCGGCGTCGGAGGACGGGGCGGACGGTCCGTCGGCGGAGGAGGGGGGCCCGTCGGGGGCGGGTTCGTCGGCGGGCGCCGTGTCGGCCGGGTCGGAAGGAGGGGAGGGAGGAGGAGACTCCGCGGAAGAGGCGGGGTCCCCGGCCGCGCTCCCGGCGACGCCGGAGGTGCCCTCGTCCCCCTCGTCCCGCACGCCGAGGTCCGTGTCCCCGTCCGTGCCCCGCGCCGAGTCCGTCTCCTGCGCCGAGTCCGTGTCCGTGTCCAGCTCCCCGGCCAGTTCCGTGCCGAAACGGTCCAGCAGGCGGCGCCCGGCGGCGTCCGCGGTGTCGTCGTCGAACCGGCTCAGCCGTCCGTCCGCCTCCACGGTGCCGGAGAACCGCAGCACCGCGGTGCCCTCCTCCTCGCCCGGCTCCGCCGCGACGTCCAGCCGAAGCTTCACGCCGCCGTCGCCGCGCGCCTCGCCGCCGTCGGCCTCCACCCGCAGGCCGTCGCCGCGCGGCCGGGCGCGCAGCGTGCCGCGGTAGGTGATGGTCGAGCCGCCGACGCGCAGCCGCAGCTTGGCAGCGGTGCCGCCGTCGGCGCCGGGCTCCCCCGGCTCGGTCTGGAGCCCCGGCACCAGGCGGAACAGCCGCTGCGGGTCGGCGAGGGCCCGACGTACGTCGTCCACGGGACGCGGAACGTTCACCAGGTGCTCCATGGCGTGGAGCCTACCCAGCGGCCGGGCGGCTATGGCGCTGTTGCGCTCAAGTAGCGCGGGTGCATGAGGGTGGACGGCGGTTCCCTGCGGCACTCGCCCCTGGCCAGTTGCCCGGCGCCGCGCAGGGTGGCGGCGGTCAGCGAGCGCAGCTTCGGCGCGCGGTGGTCCAGGCGCAGCTCGGGCCGGTGCCGCGCGGCGACCACGAACCCCCAGTTGCCGGACCGGGCCCGGGCGGGCACCGGGCCGCCCTCGTCCCCGGCGTCCGCGGTGCGGCCGGGGACCCGGTAGGCGGTGGTCTCCAGGCCGGCCGCGCGCAGGGTGGCCACCACCGTCCAGTACGCGCGCGGCCTGCGGTCGGCCGGTCCGGCGTGCACGGCGATCCGGCCGCCCGGGGCGAGCGTCCGGCGGGCCAGGCCGTAGAACTCCCGCGAGTACAGCTTGCTGCTGCGGGTCATGCCGGGGTCGGGCAGGTCGGAGACGACCACGTCGTACGTCCTCCTGGGGGCGTCGCGCAGCCACTCGAAGGCGTCGGCGGACACGCCCCGAACGCGGGGGTCCTCGTGCGCCCGCCGGTTGAGGGCGGACAGGCCGGGGTCGGTGCGGGCGAGCTCCATCAGCCGCGCGTCGAGGTCCACCACGGTGACCTCGCGGACGCACGGGTAGCGCAGCACCTCGCGCAACGCGAGCCCGTCGCCGCCGCCGAGCACCAGGACCCTGGCGTGCGGGCCCGCCATGGCGGGGTGCACCAGCGCCTCGTGGTAGCGCCGCTCGTCGGCGCCGGAGACGCGCAGCCGCCCGTCGAGGAACAGCCGCAGCGAGCGGGCGTCCCGCCCGGTGAGGACCACCTCCTGGACGCCGGTGTGCTCGGCGTGCCGCACGGGCGCGCCGTAGATGGCCTGCCGGGCGGCGTTCTCGAAGGTGCCCGACAGCCCGGCGGAGGCCACCAGCGCGGCCAGCACCGCGACGTTCGCCGCGCACAGCCAGGTGCGGTGACGGGCCGACAGGTCGCCGCGGAACAGCCACAGCACCAGCGCCCCACCGGCGACCGCGTTGACGCCGCCGGTCAGCAGCGCCGCGTCCAACTGACCGAGCAGGGGCAGCATCAGGAACGGGAAGGCCAGGCCGCCGACGAGGGCGCCCACGTAGTCGGCGGCGAACAGGTCGGCGACGGCGCCGCCCGGGTCCTGCCGCCGCACCCGCTGGATCAGCGCCACCAGCAGGGGTATCTCGGCGCCGACGAGCAGGCCGATGACGAAGGAGAAGGCGACCAGCGCCGAGGTGGCCTGCCCGAACCACGCGTAGCAGGCGTAGAGCCCGAACGCGGAGAGGCCGCCGACGAGGGCGAGCAGCACCTCCACCACGGCGAACCCGGCCGCCGCCCGCCCGTACCACCGCTTGGCGAGCAGCGAGCCGAGGCCCATGGCGAACACCATGACGGACAGGACCACGGACGCCTGGGTCACCGAGTCGCCCGCCAGGTAGGCGGCGAGCGCGACCAGCTCCAGCTCGTAGACCAGCCCGCAGGCCGCGCACACGAACGCGGCGAGCAGGACGATCCGGCGGCCGGTGCCTGAGGAGACGGGGAGCCGCGAACCGGCCTGCCGTCCACCGCGCAGGCCCGGTGTCACCCGATCGGACTGGTCAATCATGCGTAGACGCTACGTCACTCTACGCCCACGAAGCGTCACTCACATGAGTGGACTTGATCGCATACGCGGCCGACTCACCGACACGTGTGCCCATCCGCGGGCCCCCGGCGCCCCCGCCAACCGCCTCCCCGGGGAGGCGGCCGGGCGGCCCGTCAGCACCGCAGGGACACCCTGGTCCTGGTCACCACCAGGCTCCCCTCCTGGGGGTAGGCGTGCCAGGTCCGCCAGTCCACCACCCCCTCGCCGAACCGTGCCACCAGGGCGGTGAAGGCGTGGGGGTCGCCGGGGAAGGTGCCGGCGAGCGCGCGGGGGTGCTCCGCCACCAGGTCGAGCACCTCCCGCGCCCGGCCGGCGAAGGCGGACGGGGACAGGGTTTCTATGCGGGCGGCGAACTCGTAGTCCCAGCCGCCGAGGCGCTCGGCCACCCCCGCGGGCAGCGGCGCGGTGCGCCCCGGCAGGCAGGCGACGGTCTCCGAGCAGCTTTCGCCGCGGTGCGCGAGCAGCACCTGGTGCGAGGCGCCGAGCAGGCGCAACTGGACCTCGATCCCGTCCGCGTCGAGGTCGAGGACGGCCAGCGCCGGCAGTGGCGACCTGCCGAGACACCAGGCCAGATCTCCCGCGCGCGTGTCCGTGTAGGACGTGTGGAGTGTGGTGAGCATGGGTCGGCCTCCGCAAGCACGAGTGCACGGTGGAACATGGGCCGGCCCGCCCCGAAGGGGGGACCTTGGGGAAGAGGAAATGGCCGACGCCGCTCACGTAGGAGGTCTCGGGTTCCTCCGCCAGGTAGCAATAGACAAGTGCGTCGCGCCCATTTGGCTACTACCACTGTCCTCGGGTTTTCATACCTGCCGAAAAGGAGGCATCCGGCCGCGGACCCCGGCTGAACAGGAGGCGCGGTTCCCGCAGGCGTCGGGAGCATATTCCCATTGCCATATGCGGAAAGCATATGAGGGCGGTTTTCCGCTTCCCCGCGGCCCGGCTTCCCCGCAGTCGGGCTTCCCGCGCGGGGCCCGCGTCACTCGCGGGCCCCGCTCCGCGCCGGAACGCCCATTCCCGGCGCCCCGCTCCCGGCACGGCCCCCTGTCATGCGCCGCCGTCCCTCGCCTTCCTTCCCGGCCCCGGGCGTAAACCCGCCCCGGTCCCGGCGCCCTCCCGGGCCACCGGCTCAGTCGCCGCCACCGCCGCCACCGCCGCCGCACGAGTCGCCGCCCGACGAGCCGAAGGAAAAGCCGCCGGACGACCCTCCCGAGTCACAGGAGGAAGCGGAATTCCCGCCGCCCCACCAGGTGCCGCCGTGATCCGGCGTTCCGCGGCCGGACCGGCCCGGCCGGTAGCCGGACCGGGACTCGCGGCGGACGGATGTGGACCACACCGCCAGCGCCAGCAGACCGACGAAAACCACCAACAGGAATCCGAATGCGTAACCCACCATTTGCGTACCTTTCTGACGCAATCCCCCGAAGCGGGTTGGCCGCGTGCGGCCGAGTGCTCCGTTCCGTCATGATGCCCGCGGCCCGAATCGCCCAAAGCGGAGTTGAGGAACCCCAGAGGTTGCGCGCACCATGGCCACCGGCCGCCGCAGCGGGACGGCGGGGTATCCGAGGGAGACGCGCATGGACCGGCCGCCGCTCAACCGCCGTCTGGCGGGCTTCGGCACGACGATCTTCGCCGAGATGTCCGCCCTCGCGGTCCGCACCGGGTCGATCAACCTCGGCCAGGGCTTCCCCGATACCGACGGCCCCGAGGCGGTGCGCGAGGCCGCCGTGCGGGCGCTGCGCGACGGGCGCGGCAACCAGTACCCGCCGGGGCCCGGCATCCCCGAGCTGCGCACCGCGATCGCCGCCCACCAGCGCCGCAGGTACGGGATCGAGCTCGACCCCGACACCGAGGTGCTGGTCACCGCCGGCGCCACCGAGGCGATCGCCGCCGCGCTGCTGGCGCTGGTCGAGCCGGGCGACGAGGTGATCGCCCTGGAGCCGTACTACGACTCCTACGCCGCCTGCGTCGCCATGGCGGGCGGCACCCGGGTGCCGGTGACCCTGCGCCCCGGCGCGGACGGCGACGGCAACGCGGTCTTCCGCCTCGACGTGGACGAGCTGCGCGCCGCCGTCACCCCCAGGACGCGGCTGATCCTGCTCAACACCCCGCACAACCCCACCGGCACGGTGCTGACGCCCGCCGAGCTGGCCGCGGTCGCCGAGCTGGCCCGCGAGCGCGACCTGCTGGTGGTCACCGACGAGGTGTACGAGCACCTGGTGTTCGACGGCGTCCACGTGCCGATCGCCACCCTGCCCGGGATGCGGGAGCGCACCGTGACCATCGGGTCCGCCGGCAAGACGTTCTCGCTCACCGGCTGGAAGATCGGCTGGGCGACCGGCGCGCCCGAGCTGGTGGCGGCGGTGCGCACGGCCAAGCAGTTCCTCACGTACGTCAGCGGCGGGCCCCTCCAGTACGCCGTCGCGGAGGCGCTGGCGCTGCCCGAGACGTACTACGAGGAGTTCCGGGAGGACCTGCGGGCCAAGCGGGACCTGCTCGCCGCCGGGCTGGCCGACGCCGGGTTCGGGGTGTTCCGGCCCGCGGGCACGTACTTCGTCACCACCGACATCCGGCCGCTCGGCCACCACGACGGGGTGGCGTTCTGCCGGGAGCTGCCGGGGCGGTGCGGGGTCGTGGCGGTGCCGAACGCGGTGTTCTACGACCACGCGGAGCAGGGCGCGCCGTTCGTCCGGTTCGCCTTCTGCAAGCGCGTCCCGGTGCTGGAGGAAGCCGTCGCCCGCCTGAAGGCGCTCGCCCCCTGACCCTCCCGGTCCCGAGCTCCCCGTCCCGGGGCGCCGGGCTCGCGGCCGACGGAGCACGCCGGGTCACCCGTCCGGGTGGAAGCCCGCGCGCCTGCCCGTGGCCGGACGCGCGAGCGGGAATCAACCTCACAGTCCGCGGGCCGACGGCCCCGACGTTCCCCCGGCCGCGGCCCGGATCCCAACGGCCGCGGGGCGCGGGGCCGTTGGCCCGCCGGACCGGTGGGCCGCGCCGCCGGTCCGGTCGCCCGGCGCCCGGTGGTGCGGCGTCCCGCGGCCCTGCGGTCCCGCGGACGGCGCGCCGGGGTCCGCCGGGCCGAAGGCCGCCCGCGCCCACGCCCGCGCCGCCCACCCCGGCGCGGGCCAAGCCCCGCGACCCCTAGGAGCGGAACTGTGTACACGGCCGACCCGGTAGCCGAACGGCCCGAGGCGGCCGACGGCGCGGCAGCCGCCCTCCCCTCCGCCGCCCCCTGGCCCGTCCGGCTGCGCGCCGCCCTGCGCCGGGCGGCGCCCGCCCTGGGCGCGTACGCCGCCGCGCGGGCCCTGGGCGTGGGCACGCTCACCCTGTGGGCGTCCCATGTGGGGATGCGGCCGAGCGAGCGGCTCGGCGTGGCGTGGGACGGCCACTGGTACGTGCGCATCGCCACCTACGGGTACGGGACGATCATCCCGTCGGCGGACATGCGCGGGATCTTCTACGACGACCAGGCGTTCTTCCCGCTGTACCCGGCCCTGATCCGGGCCGTGGCCACGGTGGCGCCCGGGGGCCCGGTGGACGCGGCGCTGCTGGTGTCGTGGACGGCGTCCCTGGTGGCCGCCTGGGGCATCTACCTGGTCGGCGAGCATCTGCGGGGCAGGCGGGCCGGGGTGATGCTGGCGGTGCTGTGGGGGGTGCTGCCGCACGCGCTGGTCCAGTCGATGGCGTACACCGAGTCGCTGCTGACGGCGTTCGCCTCCTGGTCGCTGTACGCGGTGCTGACCGGCCGCTGGCGCTGGGCGGGGGTGCTGGCCCTGCTGGCCGGCCTCACCCGGCCGAACGGCATCGCGGTGGCCGCGGCGGTGTGGACGGCGGCGCTGCTCGCGGGGCGGGCCGGCCGGGGCGGGTCCTGCGGTGTCCCCGGCCCCGCGGCGGACCTGCGGGGCCGGTGCGTGGCCGTGGTGCTGGCGCCGCTGGGCTGGCTGGGCTACGTCGCCTGCGTCGCCGTGCGCACCGGCCGGCTCGACGGGTACTTCGCGGTGCAGCGCGGCTGGGGCTCGGAGTTCGACTGGGGGGCGTTCAGCGCCCAGTACGCGCGGAACCTGGTGATCGGGCGGGCGTACCTGGTCAGCCATGTGGCGCTGGTGCTGGTGTGGGCGGCGGTGGTGCTGTACGCGCACCTGCTGGTGTCACGGGTGCCGCTGCCGCTGGCCGTCTACAGCGGCGTGCTGCTGTTCATCTCGCTGGGCGGCACCAACTACTTCCAGTGCAAGCCGCGCTTCCTGCTGCCCGCGTTCGTCCTGCTGCTGCCGGTGGCGCACGCCCTGGCCAGGGCCCGCCCGCGCACGGCGCTGCTGGTCCTGTCGGCGCTCGGCCTGACCTCCGCCTGGTACGGCACCTATCTGCTGACGGTGTCGCCGTACGCGCTGTGACCGCGCGCGCCGTGCCCCGTTCGGGCAGCCCAGCGACCCCGGCGGGCCGTCTCCCGCCGGGGTCGCACCTCGTACTCGGGCGCTCCTCGCTCGCAGCCGGGTGCGGCCCGGCCGTCAGCCCTGCTCGCCGCCGCCGTCACCGGCGGCGCCGTCGCCCTCGTCGCCCTCGGGCTTCTCCTCCAGGCCCAGGCGCTCGGCCAGCCACTGGTCGAAGCCGATGGCCGCCTGCACCCAGCTCGCGGTGCTGGAGACGAAGTGCTCGAGGTTGACCCCGGCGGCCAGGATCATCTGCGACTCGCCGATCAGCCGCACCACACCGTCGTCGTGCGTGTGGGTGTAGACCTTCGGCCACAGGGTGTCACGGTTCCACTCGTCGATGATCTCGAGCAGCTCCTGCTTCTGCTCGATGGAGTAGGGGCGGTCGTAGAAGGTGCGGACCGCGTACAGCTCCTGGTTGTCCCCCCGGAACATGAAGTAGACGCGGAAGCCCTCCCAGGGAGCCGCGAGGTCGCCGTCCTCGTCGACGACGTACTTCAGCTCCATCTGGTCGAGCAGTTGCTTGACCAGGTCCTGGTCTGGCTTGATCACCGGCGGCACGCCGCCGGGTCCCGCTTGCGGGTTCGGCCGCTGCGGGCCGAAGTTCGGGATGGAGGACGGGTCGATGCTCACTGCGGAATTCTCCTTCTGATGGACCCCGGCCATCCTCCCTCATGCCCGCCCGTGGCACGCAAGTCACCCGACGGCGTTGGCCCCGGATTTACCCCTTCACCGCCCGCCGTCCTTCTCCAGGCCCACGGGGGCGGGCCCCTCGTTCCCCGCGGGCTTGACGATCAGCCCGTCGTCGCCGCCGGACCGGTCCACCAGGACGGTGTCGCCGTCGCGGATCCCGCCGGAGAGGATCTCCCTGGCCAGCCGGTCGCCGATGGCGGTCTGCACCAGGCGGCGCAGCGGCCGGGCACCGTACGCGGGGTCGTTGCCCTCGTCCGCGAGCCACTCCAGCGCCTCCTCGGTGATCTCCAGCTCCAGCCTGCGGTCCTTGAGCCGGTCGGCGAGGCGGGCGATCTGGAGCCGGGCGATCCGGGCGAGCTCCTCCTTGTCCAGCGCCGAGAAGACCACGATGTCGTCCAGCCGGTTGAGGAACTCCGGCTTGAAGGAGCTGCGGACCGCCTCCAGCACCGCCTCCCGCTTCTCCTGCTCGCTCAGGGTGAGGTCGATCAGGTAGTGGGAGCCGAGGTTGGAGGTGAGGACGAGCAGGGTGTTGCGGAAGTCCACCGTGCGGCCCTGCCCGTCGGTCAGCCGCCCGTCGTCCAGCACCTGGAGCAGGATGTCGAAGACCTCCGGGTGGGCCTTCTCCACCTCGTCCAGCAGGATCACGCTGTACGGCCTGCGGCGCACGGCCTCGGTGAGCTGGCCGCCCTCCTCGTAGCCGATGTAGCCGGGCGGGGCGCCGACCAGGCGGGCGACGCTGTGCTTCTCGCCGTACTCGCTCATGTCGATGCGGACCATGGCCCGCTCGTCGTCGAACAGGAAGTCGGCCAGCGCCTTGGCCAGCTCGGTTTTGCCGACGCCGGTGGGGCCGAGGAAGAGGAACGAGCCGGTGGGCCGGTCCGGGTCGGCGACGCCCGCGCGGGAGCGGCGCACCGCGTCGGACACGGCGCGCACGGCCTCCTCCTGGCCGATCAGGCGCCGCCCCAGCTCCTCCTCCATGCGCAGCAGCTTGGCGGTCTCGCCCTCCAGCAGGCGCCCGGCGGGGATGCCGGTCCAGGAGGCGACGACGTCGGCGATGTCGTCCGGGCCGACCTCCTCCTTGACCATGGTGGTCACGGCCCGGCCGTCGGCGGGCCGGTCCGCCGCGTCCGCCTCCGCCCGCGCGGCCTCGCTCAGCTCGCGCTCGGCGGTCGGGATCTCCCCGTACCGCAGCCGGGACGCCTCCTCCAGGTTGCCCGCGTCCTCGGCGAGCTGGAGCTGCACCCGCAGCTCGTCCAGCCGCTCCTTGACCGCGCCGACCCGGTTGAGGTTCGCCTTCTCCTGCTCCCAGCGGGCGGTCAGGGCGCGCAGCTCCTCCTCCTTGTTCGCCAGGTCGCGGCGCAGCTTCTCCAGCCGCTCCCTGGACGCCGGGTCGGACTCGTTGGCCAGCGCCATCTCCTCCATCCGCAGCCGGTCCACGGCGCGCTGGAGCTCGTCGATCTCCACCGGGGAGGAGTCGATCTCCATGCGCAGCCGGGACGCGGACTCGTCCACCAGGTCGATGGCCTTGTCCGGCAGGAAGCGGGAGGTGATGTACCGGTGGGAGAGGGTGGCGGCGGCCACCAGCGCGGAGTCGGCGATCTGCACCTTGTGGTGGGCCTCGTAGCGGCCCTTGAGCCCGCGCAGGATGGCGATGGTGTCCTCGACGGTCGGCTCGGCGACCAGCACCTGCTGGAAGCGCCGCTCCAGCGCCGGGTCCTTCTCGATGCGCTCGCGGTACTCGTCCAGCGTGGTGGCGCCGACCATGCGCAGCTCGCCGCGGGCCAGCATGGGCTTGAGCATGTTGCCCGCGTCCATCGCGGAGTCGCCGCCCGCGCCCGCGCCGACGACGGTGTGCAGCTCGTCGATGAACGTGATGATCCTGCCCTCGCTGGACCTGATCTCGTTCAGCACGGCCTTGAGCCGCTCCTCGAACTCGCCGCGGTACTTGGCGCCCGCGACCATCGCGCCGAGGTCCAGCGCGACCAGCCGCTTGTCCTTCAGCGACTCGGGGACGTCGCCCTTGACGATGCGCTGCGCGAGGCCCTCGACCACGGCGGTCTTGCCCACGCCGGGCTCGCCGATCAGGACCGGGTTGTTCTTGGTGCGGCGGGAGAGGACCTGCACGACCCGGCGGATCTCCTGGTCCCGGCCGATGACCGGGTCGAGCCTGCCCTTGCGGGCGGCGGCGGTGAAGTCGGTGCCGTACTTCTCCAGGGCCTTGTAGGTGGCCTCCGGGTCTGCGGTGGTGATGCGGGACTCCCCTCGGCGGTCGGCGAAGGACGCGGCGAGCTTCTTGGCGGTGGCGCCCGCGCGCCCCAGCAGCTCGGCGACGGCTCCGCCCTTGTCGGCCAGCGCGATCAGCAGGTGCTCGGTGGACAGGTACTGGTCGCCCAGGCCCTTGGCCCGCTTGCCCGCCTCGGCGAGCACCGCGAGCAGCTCGCGGGACGCCTGCGGCGGGGCGACCGTGGAGCCCTGGACACGGGGCAGGGCGGCCAGCAGCCGCTCGGTGCCCGCGCGCAGCTCGGCGGCGTCCGCCCCGGCGTCGGCCAGCAGGTCCTGGATGTTGTCGTTCTCGCCCTGCTCCAGCAGGGCGAGCAGCAGATGGGCGGGGCCGAGGTCGGGGTGCCCCGCGGAGACGGCTCGCGACGTGGCGATGTTCAGAGCCTCACGGCTCTTGTTGGTCAGCTCGGCGTCCACTTCCTCGGAACCTCCTGTCCGCACACGCACTCAAGTTGAGTCTACGACACTCAACCCAGCGGTGGGACGTTCGTTCCCCACCTTCTCCGCGTCTCCCCCTCCCGCGCCGCCATCCCTCCACGCCGCCGTCCCGCACTCCGCCGTCCCGCACCCCGCCGTCCCGCACCCCGCGGCACGTCCCCGCCCCGCCGCGTCTCCCCCGCCACTACGCCTCCTCGTCCTCCAGCCCTTCCACGAAGTGGTCGAACTCCCCCGCCTGCACCCCCAGCACGAACGCGTCCCACTTGGCCCGGGTCGTCACCACGACCTTCTCCGGGTGGTCGCTCTCCCTGAGGTAGACGAAGTCGCCCTCGGCGGCCAGCTCGATGCACTCGCCCCCGCCGTCGCCGCCGCCGCTGAAGGTGGAGCGGTGCCACTCGAGGTTGTCGGGGATCTTCGGCATGGTGTCCCTTTCCCTGGACTTTCCGACCGGACCGCCTCGTCGCGGGCATGTCGCTGCCCATGCGGCGGCGGAGGGAGAACGGGCGGCGCCGCGCGCTCACAGCGCGTACAGAAGGTGCCGCAGGAACCCCGCGGAGTCCCCGCCGTCATGAAACTGGGCGGCGGCCTCCGGGTCAACCGCGGGAAGCGCGGTCGCGGCCAGACTCGCGAAAGCGTGCGTGTACTGGGTGAGCCGCACCGGATCCCCGACGAAACGCGAGGGCGCGGGGTGCTCGAGGAAAACGGTGTCCAACTCGGGAACCGGACCCTCGAAAAGCACGAAAGGCGCGCAGAATCCGATCGGAAAGGAGTCGGCGCGAAAAGGAAGCACCTGGATCCTGAGGTGCGGCAGCCGGGAGACCTCCAGCAGGTGGGCGATCTGCTCCCGCACGACGTCGGCGCTCGCGAAACGCATGTGGAACGCCGCCTCGTGGATCACCGCGTGGAACACCGGCGGCCCTTCCCCGGCGCCTCCCCCGGGGAAGAGCACCTCCTGCCGCCGCCGCCGGAACTCGGCGTAGGCGTCCACCAGGTCCGGCACCGCCTGCCGCTGCACCCCGCGGAAGACCGCACGCATGTACGCCGGGGTCTGGAGCAGCCCCGGGACCAGCAGGGTCTGGAAGCACCGGATGCGCCGGGTGCCGGACTCCAGTTCGGCCACGTCGCGGATGGCGTCGTCGAACAGGTCCCGGTACTGCGACCACCAGCCGCGGCCGGTGGCCCGGCCCATCTCGACGAGCGCCTCCACGAGCGCGGCGTTCCGGCAGCCGTAAGCCCGGCACAGCGCGCGCAGCTTTTCCTCGGGAATGGCGGTGCGCCCCATCTCGATATGGCTCATGTGCGCCCGCCCGAGGCCCGCGAAAGCCCCCGCCTCGGTGGCGGAAAGCCCGGAGACCTCCCGGAGCCTGCGCAGTTCCGCCCCTAATCGCCGCTGCCGCTGCGTCGGGTTGGCCCGGAGCCCCATGCCGCCCCCTTCCCGGAGAAACACGGGAAGTCTGCCCGGCCCGGGGACGAACGGCCACGGCGCCGAGGGTCGTTCGCCCATACGGAGGATGGCCGAAAAACATATTTCCTTGTTGCTCGGCCACTGTGTGGCCGCGCCACGAAGCCCGCTCCCGGCCGCGGCCAGCCGCTAGAACCGCCGCAGCACCGCCTGTTTCGCCGCCGTGAACTCGTCATACGTGAGCACGCCCCGCTCGTGCAACTGGGCCAGTTCCCACAGCCGCCGCAGCAGCGCGTCGTGGTCCTCGCCCGCCCCCGGCGCCCCCGCCGTGTCCGCCCCCACCGTCTCCGCCGCCGCCACCGCGCCCCGCTCCGCGGCGGGGTCCGGCACGGCGTCCCTGGCGCCCGCCGCCGACGGGTGGGGCAGCCGCGCCGTGACCGCCGCCGCCACCATCGCCGTCTTGCCGACCTCCTCCTGGGTGCCGAACAGCACCAGGCAGTTGGGGTCGTCCTCCGGCGACAGCCCGGCGTCGCCGTCCGCGCACCGGAACCGCAGGAAGCCGAAGGTGAGCCCGACCGCCGGGTGCCACTCCACCCCGACCAGGTCCGCCAGGGCTATCCGGCGCGCCCCGGCCGAGGACTTGCGCTCCTCGGCCAGCCACTTCCACTCCAGGCGCACCTCGGCCCCGTCGAAGGCGACCGACCCGTCCAGGGCCGCGGCCACCAGCGGCACCGGCGGACCGGGCAGCAGGTACCGGTCGCAGGGCCCGTCCGGCACCTGGTCGAGCAGCAGGGCGTTGCGCACCTCGTCGACGAAGTACTCGGCGGCGCCGGTGCGGCCCCCCTCGACACCGAGCTGGTAGGGGTCGGCCTGCTCGCTGAGCCACCCGCCGACGGCCTGGGTGAACGGGTCGGCGCCGTCCCTCAGCCGCAGCCGCAGCCGCCCGCCCCTGCGCCCCGGCTCGAACGTCACCCCGGCCACGGCCCGCAGCGGCACCGCTATCTCCCCCAGCTCCCGCCGCAGCCGGTGCACCCCCCGCCTGCGGCCGGGCACCAGGCGCAGCGTCTCACCGTCGAAGGTCCACGCCCCGTCCTTCGCCAAGACCTCAGCCACATGACCGATTTTAGGGACCGCTCGCCCCTTCCCCCCGGCTCTCGACCGGGACGGGCGGCGCGATCGAGGCGGGCTCAGCCCGCACGCGGGGCCTCGCCCGGCCGCCATGACGTCCGGTCAACTCCCCGGTGCCGGCGGCCACCTGGGGGACGGCGGCGCGGCGCCCGGCCTCCCCCGGGTCGGGCGCCGCTTTCTCCTCCCCTTCCCCTTGCTGTAGTTCTTCCCCACCACGGCGGAGCCCTTATGCCCACGTCGGAGACGAAGCGGCGTGCGCCCGGCGCTCCGCACCGGACCGCCCGCGCCCGCCCGCCGAGCGGGCGCGGGCGGGCGACCGTCCACAACCTGTGGACGAGCGCGAGGCCCCGGCCGCCCGTCCAGTAGTGTCCACAGGCTGTGGACAACAGTTGGAGCCTGCGCGGCACCCTCGACGACGCCTACCTCGCCTTCTGGCGGGAGTACCACCTGTGCACCCTCACCACCCTCCGCCCCGACGGGAGCCCGCACGTGGTCCCCGTGGGGGTGACGTTCGCCCCGGAGGCCGGGGTCGCCAGGATCATCACCAACCGGCGCAGCGTGAAGGCGCGGAACGTCGCCGCGGCGGCGCCCGGGCGGGCGCGGGTCGCCGTGTGCCAGGTGGACCGGGGGCGGTGGGCGACGCTCGAGGGGACGGCCGTGGTCAGGAGCGAGCCGGAGGCCGTGGCCGAGGCGGAGCGGCGGTACGCCGAGCGGTACCGGGTGCCGTCGCCCAACCCGGAGCGGGTGGTCATCGAGATCGCGGTGGAGCGGGCCCTCGGGCGGGGGTGAGGGCCCGGCCGCGGAGGAACGGAAAAGGGGCCCGGACGTCCGGACCCCTGGTTCCCCTCGTGAGCGGCGAGGGGCCTACTCCGACGGCTGCGCCCTGCGCCCGGGGTTCTTCGGGCGCCACACCACCAGCGCGCTGGACTGCTGCATCTGCGCGTACGGCACCAGGTCCCGCCGGTAGGAGGCGTGGACGGCGGCCTCGCGCTGCTGGATCGCCGCGGACGCGTCGTTCAGCGCCGACTGCATCTCCGCGACCTGCGCCCGCAGCGCCTCGACCTCGTTCTGGAGCTCGATGATCCGCTTGATGCCGGCGAGGTTGATCCCCTCGTCCTGCGACAGCCGCTGCACCTCGCGCAGTTGCTCGATGTCGCGCGCCGAGTAACGGCGTCCCCGGCCGGCGGCGCGGTCCGGGGAGACCAGGCCCAGCCGGTCGTACTGGCGCAGGGTCTGCGGGTGCAGCCCGGACAACTGGGCGGCGACCGAGATGACGTACACCGGGCTCTCGTCCGTCAGCTCGTAGGGACCGGCGCTCCTGGCCCTTCCGTTGCCCCGCACCCCGGAGGCCGGCGAGCCGCCGGGCAGCCCCCCACCGGGCAGACCTCCTTGCATCTCATGCTCCCTTCGCGGCCTTCAACAGCTCTGCTCGCACATCCTCATCCGCCGTCGCCTCGCGATACGCCTCCAGCGCCTGGCGCGCCTCGTCGCTGAGGTTCTTGGGCACGACGACCTTGAAGGTGACCAGGAGGCGCCCGCGCGACCCGTCCTTGTTCACGGCGCCCTTGCCGCGCACCCCGAGCGTGCTGCCGTTCGCCGTGCCCGGGGGCAGTTTCACGGTGACGGTCGTGCCGTCCAGCGTCGGCACCCTGATCTCGGCGCCGAGCACGGCCTCGGGGAAGGTGACCGGGACGGTGACGGTGAGGTCGCCGCCCTTGCGCCCGAACAACGAATGCTCGCCGACGTGCACCTTCACGTACAGGTCCCCGGCGGGGCCGCCGGTCTCCCCGGGGGCGCCCTTGCCGCGCAGCCGGATCCGCTGGCCGTCGCTGACCCCGGCCGGGATCCGCACCTGAATGGTGCGGGAGCTGGTGGCGCGCCCGCTGCCCCGGCACACCTCGCACGGGTCCTGGGCTATGAGCCCGCGACCCCGGCAGTCCCGGCACGGGTCGGACAGGGCGAAGCCGCCGCCCTGGGAACGGGAGACCTGGCCGGTGCCCAGACAGGTCGGGCAGACCCGTGGCGTACCGTTTTTGTCACCCGTTCCCGCGCACGCCTTGCAGGGCGCCTTGCTGCTCAAGGGCAGAGGTACGGTGGCGCCGTGCACCGCCTCGGTGAAGCTGAGCGTCACCTCGGACTCGATGTCGGCGCCCCGCCTGGGCTGGGCCCGGGTGCCGGCCCCGCGGCCGAACAGGCCGCCGAACACGTCCCCGAGCCCGCCGCCGAAGCCGCCGGCCCCGCCGCTCGTCGTACCGCCGAACAGGTCGCCGAGGTCGAAGCCGAACCCGCCGGGCCCGGATCCGGCGGCCCCGCCCTGGCGGAAGCCGCCGTTCCCGAACAGGGTGCGCGCCTCGTCGTACTCCTTGCGCCGCTTGGGGTCGGAGAGCACGTCGTTGGCCTCGGAGATCTCCTTGAAGCGCTCCTCGGCCCCGGTGTCACCCTTGTTGGCGTCCGGGTGGAACTCGCGGGCGAGCTTCCGGTACGCCTTCTTGATCTCCGCCTCGGTGGCGTCCTTCGGGACGCCGAGGATCTTGTAGTAGTCCTTCTCGACGAAGTCCTTCGTACTCATCGGCGTCCCTCCTTCCGCTCACCGTGAGCGGCATTCTCCACGTCAGCCCTGCTCGGGGCCACCGCTCTCCTCATCGCCACCGGCACCGTCCTCCGCCGCGGGCCGCTCGCCGGGCTGGCTGCCCGGCTGCGGCTCGGCCACCGCCACGCGGGCCGGGCGGATCGTCCGCTCACCGATGCGGTACCCCGGCTGGAGAATCTGCACGCACGTCGTCTCGGTGACGTCGGGCGAGTAGCTGTGCATCAGCGCCTCGTGCACCAGCGGGTCGAACGGCTCGCCCTCCTTGCCGAACTGCTGGAGGCCCATCTTGGCGACGACGGTCTCCAGCGACTCGGCGACGGACTTGAAGCCGCCGACCAGCTCGCCGTGCTCCCGGGCCCGGCCGATGTCGTCGATCACCGGCAGCAGCTCGGTCAGGGCGTTGGCGATCGCGACCTCCCGGACGGCGATCCGGTCCCGCTCCACGCGCTTGCGGTAGTTCTGGTACTCGGCCTGGAGGCGCTGGAGGTCCCCGGTGCGCTCCGCCAACTGGCGGCGCACCTGCTCGAGCTGCTCCTCGAGCGCCTTCTGCTCGTCCCGGGCCCCCGGAGCCGCCGGCTCCGCCTGCTCGGCGGAGCCCGCGGCCTGCGCGGTCGCCTCCTCGGCGGCCGGCTCCGGGGCGACGTCAGGTTCCCGGCCGAAGCCCTGGCCCTGAGTCTCCTCCGTCACGCGGCACCGTCCTTCGGCTTCTCGTCGTCCACGATCTCGGCCTCGACGACGTCCTCGTCCGCCTTGCCCTGGGCGCCGGTCGCGCCGGCGGCACCGGCGTCGTCACCGGAGGCGGCGGCCTCCTGGGCGGAGGCGTACAGCGCGGAGCCGAGCTTCTGGCTGGTCGCGGCGACCTTCTCGGTGGCCTCGCGGATCGCCGCGGTGTCCTCGCCCTTCAGCTTCTCCCTCAGGTCCGCGATCGCGGCCTCGACCTCGGACTTGGTGTCGCCGGGGACCTTGTCCTCGTTGTCCTTGATGAACTTCTCGGTGGTGTAGATGAGCTGCTCGGCCTGGTTGCGGGTCTCCGCGGCCTCGCGGCGCTTGTGGTCCTCCTCGGCGTACTGCTCGGCCTCGCGCATCATGCGCTCGATGTCGTCCTTGGGCAGCGCCGAGCCGCCGGTGACGGTCATCCGCTGCTCCTTGCCGGTACCGAGGTCCTTGGCGGAGACGTGCATGATGCCGTTGGCGTCGATGTCGAAGGTGACCTCGATCTGGGGGACGCCGCGGGGGGCGGGCGGCAGGCCGGTGAGCTCGAACATGCCGAGCTTCTTGTTGTACGCGGCGATCTCGCGCTCGCCCTGGTAGACCTGGATCTGCACCGACGGCTGGTTGTCCTCGGCGGTGGTGAAGATCTCCGAGCGTTTGGTGGGGATCGTGGTGTTGCGCTCGATGAGCTTGGTCATGATGCCGCCCTTGGTCTCGATGCCGAGGGACAGCGGGGTGACGTCGAGCAGCAGGACGTCCTTGACCTCGCCCTTGAGCACGCCCGCCTGGAGGGACGCGCCGATGGCGACGACCTCGTCGGGGTTCACTCCCTTGTTGGGCTCCTTGCCGCCGGTGAGCTGCTTGACCAGCTCGGCGACGGCCGGCATGCGGGTGGAGCCGCCGACCAGGACCACGTGGTCGATCTCGGACAACTGGATGCCCGCGTCCTTGATCACGTTGTTGAACGGGATCTTGCAGCGCTCCAGCAGGTCCGCGGTGAGCTGCTGGAACTGGGCGCGGGTGAGCTTCTCGTCCAGGTGCAGCGGGCCCTCGGCGGAGGCCGTGATGTAGGGCAGGTTGATCATCGTCTCGCTGGACGAGGACAGCTCGATCTTCGCCTTCTCGGCGGCCTCGCGCAGGCGCTGGAGCGCCATCTTGTCCTTGGACAGGTCGACGCCGTGGCCGTTGGCGAACTGCTTGACCAGGTAGTCGACGACCCGCTGGTCCCAGTCGTCGCCGCCGAGGTGGTTGTCGCCGTTGGTGGCCTTCACCTCGACCACGCCGTCGCCGATCTCCAGCAGGGACACGTCGAAGGTGCCGCCGCCGAGGTCGAAGACGAGGATGGTCTGGTCGTCCTTCTCCAGGCCGTAGGCGAGCGCGGCGGCCGTGGGCTCGTTCACGATGCGCAGGACGTTCAGGCCCGCGATCTCACCGGCCTCCTTGGTGGCCTGGCGCTCGGCGTCGTTGAAGTACGCCGGAACGGTGATCACCGCGTCGGTGACCTTCTCCCCCAGGTACGCCTCGGCGTCCCGCTTCAGCTTCTGGAGGATGAAGGCGCTGATCTGCTGCGGCGTGAAGTCCTTGCCGTCGATCCCGACCTTCCAGTCGGTGCCCATGTGACGCTTGACGGAGCGGATGGTGCGCTCGACGTTGGTCACCGCCTGGCGCTTGGCGACCTCGCCGACCAGCACCTCGCCGTTCTTGGCGAAGGCGACGACGGACGGCGTGGTCCTGGCGCCCTCGGCGTTGGTGATGACGGTGGGCTCACCACCCTCCAGCACGCTGACGACGGAGTTCGTCGTACCCAGGTCGATGCCGACCGCACGAGCCATTGCTGATCCTCCAGATACCTTGAGCGGAACAGACTCAAGACTGCACCAAACGGACGCCCAGCGTCAACAGAGCTGAGTCTGGCTGGCTCAAGTCTTCTCCTTGTGACTGCTTCATACAACGCGTGGAGGGGCGACGACGTTCCGGTCGGACGGGAGGCCGGACGGCGGAACGGGGCGCCGCCGCCGGGCCCGGGGTGCCCTGTCCGGAACACGCCGGACCCCCGCCGTACCCCCGAACGCCCCACAGCCACTACCGCGCCGCACCCCCGCCCGCCACCGCGCACCGCCGCGCCCCGTCCCCGCGAAGCCCCCGCCGCCGGACACAGCGACACAGATCACCGGCTCGCGCGGGTGCGGACGGCGCGGTTTCCTGGGTAATCTCTGCGCAGACCGAAAAAGTTACCCGCAAGTAGTTCCGCTGGCCGCCCGGCGGGCAGCCGCCCTCCGGAGCGGCCCCACCGGCCGCACCCCCAGCACCCCAGTACCTCCAGCCCCCAACACCCCCAGCACCCCAAGCAGTCACCGAACCGCAGGCCCGAGGAGCCACCATGCAACTCGCAGCCATCGTCGTCTCGCTGGTCCTCACCGCGGTCGGCGTTGCGCTCATCGCTCGCACGGTCGGGTACATCTACCGCTTCATCCGGCTGGGCCAGCCGGACGGCACCCGCACGGGCGAACCGGCGCAGCGCACCTGGACGCTGGTCAAGGAGTTCCTCGGCCACACCCGGATGAACCGCTGGGGCATCGTCGGCGTCGCCCACTGGTTCGTCGCGATCGGCTTCCTCACCCTCGCCCTGACCCTGGTCAACGCCTACGGGCAGTTGTTCGAGGCGGACTGGGTGGTGCCGGTCGTCGGCCACTGGACCCCGTACGAGATGTACGTCGAGTTCATCGGGGCGATGACCACCCTCGGCATCCTCACCCTGATCACCGTCCGCCTGCTGAACCTGCCGACGCGCGCGGGCCGCAAGTCCCGGTTCGCCGGGTCCACGATGTGGCAGGCGTACTTCGTCGAGTACGTCATCCTGATCATCGGCGGCTGCATCCTCACCCTGCGCGCCCTGGAGGGCGCCCTCGCGGGAGTGGAGCACTACGAGGCCGCGTACTTCGTGACCTACCCGCTGGTCGAGGCGTTCGACGGGTTGAGCACCGGCGCGCTCCAGAACCTCGTCTACCTCTTCGCCATGATCAAGATCGCGACGACGATGGTCTGGGCGATCACCCTGGGCCTGAACGCGAGCATGGGCGTGGCCTGGCACCGGTTCCTGGCGTTCTTCAACATCTGGTTCAAGCGCGAGGACAGCGGCGCGAACGCGCTCGGCGCCCTGCGCCCGATGACCAGCGGCGGCACCCCGGTGGACTTCGAGGCGCTGATGGAGGGGGAGGGCGACGAGGAGGACCAGCAGTTCGGCGTCTCCCAGGTCGAGCACTTCTCCTGGAAGGGCCTGCTGGACTTCTCCACCTGCACCGAGTGCGGCCGCTGCCAGTCGCAGTGCCCGGCGTGGAACACCGGCAAGCCGCTGTCGCCGAAGCTGCTGATCATGTCGCTGCGGGACCACGCGTACGCCAAGGCGCCGTACCTGCTCGCGGGCGGCGGCAAGGACGCGGAGGGCAACGAGAGGGCCACCGAGGAGCAGCTCGCCTCCGTCCCCGCCGCCGCGCTCGCCGAGGCCGAGCGGCCGCTGATCGGGACGGCGGAGGACGCGAACGGCCTGGGCGGCGTCATCGACCCGGACGTGCTGTGGTCGTGCACCACCTGCGGCGCCTGCGTCGAGCAGTGCCCGGTGGACATCGAGCACATCGACCACATCGTGGACATGCGCCGGTACCAGGTGATGATCGAGTCGTCGTTCCCGTCCGAGGCCGGGACGATGCTGAAGAACCTGGAGAACAAGGGCAACCCTTGGGGCATGAACGCCAAGGCCCGCCTGGAGTGGACCAAGGAGCTCAAGAAGGAGAAGGGCATCGAGGTGCCGATCGTCGGCAAGACGGTCGAGGACCTCACGGAGGTCGACTACCTGTACTGGGTGGGCTGCGCGGGCGCGCTTGAGGACCGGGCGAAGAAGACCACCAAGGCGTTCGCCGAACTGCTGCACATCGCGGGCGTGAAGTTCGCGATCATGGGCGGCGAGGAGTCCTGCACGGGTGACTCGGCGCGGCGCCTGGGCAACGAGTTCCTGTTCCAGATGCTGGGGCGGCAGAACGTCGAGATGCTGAACATGGCGTACGGCGAGGACCCGGAGGACGAGGCGACCCGCAGGCCCAAGGCGCAGAAGAGGATCGTCGCCACCTGCCCGCACTGCTTCAACACGCTCGCCAACGAGTACCCGCAGCTCGGCGGCCACTTCGAGGTCATCCACCACACGCAGTTGCTCCAGCACCTGATCGACGAGGGCAAGCTGGTGCCGGTCACGCCCGTGGAGGGCCTGATCACCTACCACGACCCGTGCTACCTCGGCCGCCACAACAAGGTCTACACGCCGCCGCGCGAGATCATCGCCAAGGTGCCCGGCCTGCGGAACGAGGAGATGCACCGCCACTCCGAGCGCGGCTTCTGCTGCGGCGCGGGCGGCGCGCGGATGTGGATGGAGGAGCGCATCGGCAAGCGCATCAACAACGAGCGGGTGGACGAGGCGCTGTCGCTGAACCCGGACATCGTCTCCACCGCGTGCCCGTTCTGCCTGGTGATGCTGTCGGACTCGGTGAACGGCAAGAAGAACGACGGCTCCGCCAAGGAGAGCCTCCAGGTGGTGGACGTCGCCCAGTTGCTGCTGGAGTCGGTGCACACGCCGTCCGCGCCGGGCGGCGAGGCCCAGGAGGGCGAGCCCGCGGGGGCGGTCGGCTCCGGCTGACGGCCCCCCGCCGCGCCGCGCCGTCCCCGGCACCGGGGGCGGCGCGGCGTCGCGTTTCCCGGGTTTCCCGGCCCCCGCGCGGGCCCG
This sequence comes from Streptomyces capparidis, assembly GCF_054782095.1. Taxonomy (NCBI): domain Bacteria; kingdom Bacillati; phylum Actinomycetota; class Actinomycetes; order Kitasatosporales; family Streptomycetaceae; genus Streptomyces; species Streptomyces capparidis. The sequence goes on from NZ_BAAGTD010000006.1 coordinate 120,704, forward strand.
CTCAGCCGTCCAGGTCGGGCACCTCGTGCGGGCGGCCCTTGAGCTCGTGGAAGCCGCGGACGCCCGCCACGAGCAGCGTCCCGTCCCACAGCCGCCCGGCCTCCTCGCCCCGCGGGACCCGGGAGAGCACGGGGCCGAAGAACGCGGCCCGGCGCACGCCGTCCTCGGTGACGGCGGTCACCGGGGTGCCCACGTGCTCGCCCACCAGGCCGATCCCCTCGGCGTGGGAGGCGCGGATCTCCTCGTCGTACGCGGTGGACGACCCGGCGGCCGCCGCGTCAGCGGGCAGCCCGGCGGCGGCCAGCGCCCGCTCGAAGTCGGCGATCCAGTCGCCTTCCCGCAGGGCCGGGTCCCACAGCGCGGCGTAGAACCGCCCCAGCGCCCGCTGCCCGTGCTCGCGCAGCACCGCCGCGCAGACCCGCACCGGCACCCGCAGCCAGCCCTCCGGATCGCCCTCCGGGTCGTCGTCGCGGCCCTCGTTGAGCACCGACAGGCTCATCAGCCGCCACCGCACCCGCACCGGGCGGACCCGGGTGACCTCCACGAGCCACCGGGAGGTGACCCAGGTGTACGGGCACGACGGGTCGAACCAGAAGTCGGCGACCTGCTCCCCCGCCATCGGCCCCACTCCCCCGTCACTCCGGCTCGGCACACCCGCCCGGCGGGGCGGGGCAGCCCCTCGCGCCCGTCCCGGCGTCCGGTCCGCACGGTACCGGCCGGACGGCGCGCGGCTCCCCGTTCACTCCCAAGAGGCAACCCCTGTACAACCGTTCCCCGCCCGAGGGTGTCACCTGCCGGATACCTTGGGGGCTGCCCTCGGGGGAGAGGGGACCAGGCCCGGGGCGCCGCGCCCGGGAGCGCCGCACAGGGGGAGGACCACTTGCGCACCACCACGCTCACCGCCACCGCCGCCGTCCTGGCCGCGTGCCTGTTCCCCCTGGCCGGGGGGCAGCCCGGCGCGCACGCCGCGAGTCCGCCGGTCACCGACGACTTCAACGGCGACGGCTACCAGGACGTGGCCGTGAGCACCCCCAACGCCGCCGTGAACGGCCGCGCCAACGCCGGGGTCGTCGTCATCACCTACGGCGCCAGCGGCGGCCTCAACCCCGCCCGGCGCACCGTGCTGTCCCAGGACGACGCCGCCATACCCGGCGTCGCCGAGGCGGGGGACCGCTTCGGCGCCAGCGTCACCAGCGGCGACCTGGACAACGACGGGTACGCCGACCTGATCGTGGGCTCGCCCGGCGAGGACTTCGCCAGCCCCTCCAACCAGGGCATGGTGACGGTGGTGTGGGGCGGCCACGAGGGCATGGACGGCGGCACGACCCTGGTGGAGCCCGTCTCCGCCTTCGGCGCCGGGTTCGGCCGGGGCCTGGCCGCGGGCGACTTCGACAACGACTCGCGCGCCGACGTCGCCGTGGTCACCGCGACCCGCGTGTACGCGCTCACCGGCGGCTTCACCCGCGAGGGCGCGCCGTCCGTGCGCTCCCTGCCCGGGCCGGGCGGCCCCGCCGCGCTGTGGCGCGTCACCGCGGGCGACGCGGCCGCGGGCGACCTGAACGAGGACGGCGCCGACGACCTCGCCGTGTTCGGCACCTCCGCGGACGGCGCCCCGTTCACCGGCGTCTTCCTCGGCGGACCGGGCGGCCCCATCTGGAGCGCCGACCTGGCCGCGGGCACCGTCGGCGACCTCGGGGACCTGGACAACGACGGGTACGACGACCTGGTGGCGGGGCGGCCCGGCGCGGGCACCGGCGGGCAGGTGCGGGTCTGGTACGGCGGCGCGGACGGGCCCGGCTCCGGGCGGGAGCCCGCCACCTTCGCCCAGGGCGCCGCGGGGGTGCCGGAGCAGGACGAGGCGGGCGACCGGTTCGGCTCCGCGGTGTCCGTCGGCGACACCGACGGCGACGGCTACGAGGACGCGGCGATCGGGGTGCCCGGCGAGGACGTCGGGGCGCTGGCGGACGCGGGCGGCGTGGTGGTGCTCAGGGGCGGGGCGGACGGCCTGTCGGGCGCGGGCGCGCTGGCGTTCCACCAGGACACCGACGGCATCGGCGGCGCGGCGGAGGCGGACGACCAGTTCGGCGGCGCGGTGCGGCTGTACGACGCCACCCGCGAGGGGCAGCACGAGCTCGCGGTGTCCGCGCCGCGGGAGAACGCGGGCGACGGCGCGCTGTGGGTGCTGCCCGGCTCCGGGGCCGGGCTCACCGCCACCGGCAGCAGGTACCACGCCCCGGACGACTTCGGGGTGGCCCCGGACGGCCACCGGTTCGGGCTGGTCCTGAACCACTGAGCCCCGCTCACCCCGGCCGACCGGCCGGGGCGGGGCCGCCGGGCGCCGGCCCGCCCGCTCAGTGCCGCCGGTCCCCGGTGGCGCCCGCGCCGCCCGGCTCGGGCGCCGCCGCGGCGTCCGCCGGACCCGGACCCGGCCCCGCCCCCGTCCGCACCGCCCCGCCGAGCAGCGCCATGACCGCGGCCAGCGCCGCCGGGATGCCCAGCGCCCACGGCAGCCCCGCCACCTCCGCGATCAGGCCGAGCACCGGGGGGCCGCCGAGGAACCCGAGGTAGCCGATGCCGGTGACCCGGGAGATCGCGGTCGCGGACGCCACCCCGGGCAGGTTCCCCGCGGCGCTGAACGTGATCGGCGCGACCGGCGCTATGCCGAGCCCGAACAGCGTGAACCCGGCGACCGCGACCGGCTGCGTCCCGGCGAGCAGCCCGCCCGTGAGCCCGACCGCCGCCACCACGGCCCCCGTCCGCAGCACCGCCACCGGCCCGAACCGCGCCACGAGCCGGTCCCCGGCCAGCCGCCCCGCCGCCATCGCCACCGCGCACCCGGCGAACCCGAGCCCGGCCACGCCCGCGGACGCCCCCAGGTCCTCCCGCAGGTACACCGCGCTCCAGTCGGCCACCGCGCCCTCCCCGACGAACGAGCACAGGCCGACGACGCCCAGCACCAGCACCGCCGCGGTGAACCCCCGCCCGCCCGCCGCGGACGCGCCGTCCCCGTCCGCCACCGGGTCCGCGTCCCGCGGCAGCAGCCGGCGCGAGCCCAGCCACACCGCGGCCCCCAGCACGGCGGCCGCCAGGGAGAAGTGCACCACCGGCCGCACGTCCGCGTGCGCCGCCGCGGCCCCGGTCAGCGCCCCCGTCAGCGAGCCCACGCTGTACGCCCCGTGCAGCCCCGACATGATCGGCCGCCCGTACTCGCGTTCGACCACCACGCCCTGCGCGTTCATCGCGACGTCCACCATCCCGAGCGCGAGGCCGACCAGCAGCAGCGCCGCCATCAGCGAGCCCAGGTTCCAGGCGAGCGCCACCGGCACCAGCGACGCGCACATCGGCAGCGCCGCCGCCCGCACCACGGCCCGGCTCCCGAAGCGCCCCACCGCCCACGAGGCGAGCCGCACCGCGGCCACCACCCCGATGGGCGCGCCCAGCAGCGCGATGCCCAGCGCCCCGTCGCTCAGGCCGAGGTCGCCCTTGATCAGCGGGATCCGCGGCACCCAGTTCGCGAACGTCGCCCCGTGCACGAAGAACACCAGCGTGACATCCCAGCGCGCCGCGCGCGTCCCCGCGTCCGTCGTCATCGCAGTTGTCATCCGGGGAATGGTAGGGGCAGCCCCTCGGGGATCCCTTAGGGCTTGTCACAGATTCGCAGCAATGCCCCGAACGGCCCCGCCCCGCAGGCGTCCTGGCGGGCCGGAGCAGGTACGTTCGAAGCGTGGCTGGATACAGAATGGGACGCGGACACAACTCCCCCGGCGGACGGGCACGCCCCGGCGGCCCCCCGGCCCCGCCGCCCTACCCGGACCCGGGCGCCGCCCCGTGGCCCCCGTCACCCCATCCCCACACCCCGCACGGCCACCCGCCCCACGGCCCCGGCCCCGAGGGCCCCGAGTACTTCGGCCGGCCCGGCCACGGGCAGCCCGGGTACGGCCAGCCCGGGTACGGGCAGCAGGGCTACGGCCAGCAGGGCCAGGCCGGTTACGGCCGGCCCGGCGACGACCCGGGCCACACCCGCGCCTTCCCGGTCGGCGAGGACCCGTACGCCGGCGGCTACGGCCCCGGCGACGACGACCACGTCTCCACCTACCGCGCCGGCCAGACCACGGCGCCGCCCGCGGGCCCGCGCCTGCACTGGAAGGAGCTGCTGCGCGGCCTGGCGCTGCACCCGCAGCGCACCTTCTGGCAGATGCGGGACCACCAGGTGTGGGGCCCGGCGCTGATCGTCACGTTCCTCTACGGCATCCTCGCCGTGTTCGGCTTCGAGGAGGCCAGGGAGGACATACTCAACGCCGCCACCGGCACCGCCGTCCCGTGGGTGCTGATGAGCGCCTGTGCCATGGTCATCAGCGCGCTGATGCTCGGCGGCGTCACCAACGCCCTGGCCCGCCAGTTGGGCGGCGACGGGGCCTGGGCGCCCACCATCGGCCTGTCCATGCTGCTGATGTCAATGACGGACGCGCCGCGGCTGCTGTTCGCGATGTTCCTGCCCGCGGACAACGGCCTGGTGCAGATCCTCGGCTGGGCCACCTGGGGCCTGGCCGGCGCGCTGCTCACCACGATGGTCGCCAAGTCCCACGACCTGCCCTGGCCGCGCGCCCTGGGCGCCTGCTCCATCCAGTTGATCGCCCTGCTGATCCTGCTGAAGCTCCCCCTGCTCAGCTAGCCCGCCCCCGACCCCGCCCCTGCCACCGGAACGGACCCATGCCGCTCAGCTCCACCACCCACGTCACCTTTCCCGCCGGCTCCACCCGGGAGAGGTCCACCGTGCGCGCCGTCCACCCGCTGCCCGACGGCCGGTACGGCGTGGTCACCGAGCTGACCCCGTTCCACCCCCTGGACCACACCTGGCCCGACCAGCCCGGCGACACCGGCACCCTGGCGGACCTGGCCGTGGTGGACTGCCTGACCGCGGCCGCCAACCCCGAGCACGGCGACGGCCTGCTGGTCGGCGACGCCATCCCCGTCCGCCGGGGCGACGCCGAGTGGAGCTGGCACGCCCTGCACGTCGTCGAGGAGGACCCGGCCGCCCTGCTGGGCACCGAGGTCGAGCTCGCCGTGGACGCCGAGCGCCGCGCCGCCCTTTCCGCCGCCCACACCGGCTGCCACCTGCTGGCGCTCGCCCTCAACGCCGCCCTGGCCGACCGCTGGCGCAAGCCGGTGCGCACCGACGCGCTGGGCAGCCCCGACTTCGACTCCCTGGCCATGGCGTCCTCCCGCATCGGCGATGACGCGAGCACGGACGTCTACCGCCTGGGCAAGTCCCTGCGCAAGAAGGGCTTCACCACGGACGGCCTGGCCGAGGCCCTGCCCGCCGTGGCGGCCGAGGTGAACGAGCGCCTCGCGGCGTGGCTCGCGGCCGCCGCCCCCGTCCGCGTCGAGACCCCGGGCCCCGAGCTGACCGCCCACCGCCGCTGGACCTGCGCGCTCCCGGAGGGCACCGCGTCCCTGTCCTGCGGCGGCACCCACCTGCACGGCCTGGACGAACTGGCGTCCCTCACCACGGAGCTGACCCTGGGCGGCGACGGCACCGAACTGACCGCCGTCACCACCCCGAAGCGGGCCTGACCCGGCCCGCGCCCCCGTCCGCCCGGCCCGCTACACCAGCGGCGGCTCGACCGACCACGGGAAGTCGATCCACTTGTCGGTGCGCTTCCACACGTACTCGCACTTCACCAGCGACTGCGGCTTCTCGTAGACCACCGCGCACCGCACCTCGGCCACGTGCCCCTGGCAGAAGTCGTGGACGAGCTTGAGCGTCATCCCCGTGTCGGCCACGTCGTCCGCGACCAGCACCCGCTTCTCCGAGAAGTCCACCACGTTCGGCACCGGCGGCATCATCACCGGCATCTCCAGCGTCTGCCCGACCCCCTCGTAGAACCGCACGTTCATCACGTGCAGGTTCTTCACGTCGAGCGCGTACCCCAGCCCGCCCGCGACGAAGAGCCCGCCGCGCGCGATGGACAGGATGATGTCCGGCCGGTACCCGTCCTCCGCGATCCGCACCGCCAGCTCCCGCACCGCCTGCCCGAACAGGGGGTACGTCAGCGTCTCCCGCTCCTCGCCCATGCGTCCGCCCGCCCCCTCAGACCTGCGTGCGGTGGAAGTTCATGTACGACCGGGAGGGCGTCGGCCCCCGCTGCCCCTGGTACCGGGACCCGTACCGCTCGGACCCGTACGGGAACTCCGCGGCGGACGTCAGCCGGAACATGCACAGTTGCCCGATCTTCATCCCCGGCCACAGCTTGATCGGCAGCGTGGCCACGTTGGACAGCTCCAGCGTCACGTGCCCCGAGAACCCCGGGTCGATGAACCCCGCGGTCGAGTGCGTCAGCAGCCCCAACCGCCCCAGCGAGCTCTTCCCCTCCAGCCGGGACGCGATGTCCTCCGGCAGGGTGATCACCTCGTACGTCGAGGCGAGCACGAACTCCCCCGGATGCAGGATGAACGGCTCGTCCCCCAGCGGCTCCACGAGCCGGGTGAGGTCCGGCTGCTCCACGGCGGGGTCGATGTGCGGGTACCTGTGGTTCTCGAACACCCGGAAGTACCGGTCCAGCCGAACGTCGATGCTCGAAGGCTGCACCATCTGCGGATCGAAGGGGTCGATTCTCACCCGACCCATATCGATTTCGGTCCGGATGTCCTTGTCTGAGAGAAGCACGCCCCGAGCCTACTTCGCGCACGCGCGCCCGACCCACCCGGGCCGGACGCGCGCGCCCCGCTCAGCGCCGCTCGTCCCCCACCAGCCGCAGCCGCGCCGGAACCGCACTCCGCAACCGCCCGCACCGCGGACACCGCAACAACCGCCCCGGCCCGAGCCGCCCCGGCCCGAGGTTCTGCATCGGGAAGGCGCTGGTGCTGAACAGGTGCCCGTCGGCACAGCGGACCACGACACGTTCCATTGGCCTCTCCCCTGGACGTTCCCCGCAAAAACAGCGAACGCCACATTAAGGGATCCACCGGACACATCCCACAAGCCACTCCGCCCCCGCGGACCCCACAGACTAGCGCCCCCGATCGGTGCGACGGGGGCGGGAGATGGGGTACAGTGTGGGACGTCAGTCGCGGTTCTCCGGCGACTTACGCGGGTGTAGTTTAATGGTAGAACATGAGCTTCCCAAGCTCAGAGCGCGGGTTCGATTCCCGTCACCCGCTCCAAAGAAAAGGCCCAGGTCAATGACCCGGGCCTCATTTGTTGTCTATACCTCTTAATGACTCGCGTGCCCTCCGCGTGCCCCAACTCGTCGGAATGCCGCCCGCACGGGGCACGCCACCGCACCAATCATTTGGTGCGGCGGCGCGCAATCCCGATGAATGAGACGCGCTTTTCGTGAGCTGCATCACCGCAACGCTGCCAGTACCTCATCGTGTCCATGAAGGGTGGCCTCAGCGCACCACAGACAACCGGGGACGGCCCGTGGTCGGCGCTGCACGGCCGTTGTCACCGCCGCCACCGCCTTGAGCCGTGACGACGAGTTCGAAGATCAGGTCATTCAGGTCTGCGGGCCACCATCGAAGGTCGTCGGCGACATCTGCCAGCCGGACGCCTTCGGCCCGGAGGGCGGCGAAGACCTTCCCGAGAACCTGCGAGCTCTCGCGGCCCAGGCGGCTGTGGGGCTCGTCCTTGCGATACCCGAGTCGGCTCAGCTCGACGCAGTGGGTCCGGTACTGCCATTCGGTTGTGAGGTTCAACTCATGCAGACGGTGAGCGAGTGCCATCGCGGCGACCTTCCACCGTCGCTTGGCCTGGAGGATCCAGCTGGTACTGGCGTTGCGGGGCGCGTGTGCGAGCACGTCGGCAGCCGGCATCAACAGAGCAGCGGCGAACCTGTGCGCCTCGCCCTCGGCCTGGGGACCGTGCGGTACCTGCTCCTCGCCGTGCAGAACGAGATGACCCAGCTCATGAGCAGCGTCGAACCGACCTCGCTCCGCGGTCTTCTCAGTGCTCAGCATGACGAAGGGAATGCCCCTGTCCCAGAAGGAGAAGGCGTCGACCTCCGAGCAGTCCTGGGGCAGTGAGAACACCCGTACGCCGTGGGCCTCCAGGAGGTGAACCACGTTGGAGATGGGAGCCACGCCCAGGCCCCAGCGCGCCCGGACAAGCTCCGCCGCGCGCTCGGCCGAGCAATGCTCCCCTCCGGCTTCGCCGGTGTGCGGAACCTGGCTACCGTCACCCCAGCGGCTGAACGACGTAAGAGTCGGCAGGTCCGGAGTCGGCAACTTGAACCGATCAGCTATCCAGTCCTGGAGGAGGCGGGCAAGACGGCCGCTGCTCAGGGCGACATCCCGCTGCGCGGCCGTCATCTTGCTGGGTGCCCGAAAGCTGACCGACTCCGCGGGCAGCTCCGCGACCTCCTCGGCACCGAAGAACGACTCGGGGAACCTCAGCGCCTCGGCGATGACCGAAAGGGAGCGAGGGCTCAGGGATGCCCGCCCGCTTTCGTAGTCCGACAACCGGCGTGCGGTGAGGCCAGTCATCTGGCCGAGACGAGTGACGGTGAGCCCCCGGCGCTTGCGCGCCAGAACGAGCCGGGATGCGGTGGTCATGGGAGCGTGCCAATAGGTCGGGGATGGGGGACGAGTCAGCCCAGGCGCTCGATGGGAATGTCGATGCCGCCCTCGCCCTCGTCTTCGTCCGGGAACGGAGTGAAGCCTTCGAAGTCGATGAAGGGCAGCATGATCCTCTCGTGCCAGCTGTCGATCTTGCCACGGCTGCCGGCGTTGTCGGGCATCGACAGCTCCGCGTACAGCCGCGTTCCCGTCTCCGTGTTCACGTGCTGGTAGAGCAAGAACCAGGTCGGAATGCCGTCGCCGACACCCTGGGGTTCGGGCTCGACCTCGTAGGGCGGAAGCATCAGCTGCCGGTTCGTTTCCACCCTGCGGATGACGGCGGAACCCTTCGAGTAGCGAGTGGAAGGCGTGAGCGCGGCGAAACCGGTCTCCCTGCTGCCGCTCGAAGCGGTGATGGCGAAGCCCTCGGTCGGGGAGAGGAGAAGCGGGACGTTGCTCGGGTTCGCACTGCGCCATCCCTTGGGGATGTAGGTCTCGCGCAGGTACCGGATGGTCCTCCCCCAGAAGATGTTGCCGGGCAGGGAGAGCGGGTCGAGCTGGGTGCAGAAGTTCCGCTCCGCTTCCGCGCGCCGCAGCACGTCCTCGATCTCTTCGACCGCCAGTCCCAGCTCAGCGAGCCTGCCGCGAGCGCGAGGGCCCTCGACGTGCACCATGGCCATACCCGATCCCCTCCCTGACCTACAGATAACTTCCGGAAATCCTTCCTCATCTGAGGTCGGAAATCAAGAAACCCTGCTGGTCGTGCGGCAGATCGTTCGTGCGCCGGGGCGGCAACCGCCCCGGCGCACTGTCGTCATGCCCCTTGGGCGCTTTCGGGCTCAGCAACTCGCCGTCGCTGCTCGCGGACCCGGGCATCGATCCCGACCGCCACCTCGCGCTGCCGCTCGTCATCGGAGTGCTGGTAGATCAGTGCCGCCTTCTCCGAGGACTGCCCGGCGCGGACCATCGTGTCCTTGAGCGTGGCGCCGGACTGGGTGGACAGCGTGTGTCCGGTGTGGCGGAGGTCGTAGAAGCGGAAGTCGTCCGGCAGGCCGACCTTCGCCCGTGCCCGGCGCCACTTGCGGCCGAAGGTGGAGCGGCGAAAGGGTGCTCCCTTCTCCCCGACGAACAACAGGCCACCGGGACCCTTCTCCGCGAACCAGTCGAGGTGGCGCTTCACCTCGATGTACAGGAAGCCGGGCAGATGGATGGTGCGAGTGCCGGCCTCCGACTTGGTGTCGCCCTCGACACGGCGCCCGGTGGTCAGCTCGGGTGCCGCCGCGCGGATCCTGACGGCGAGGGGTTCGAGCGTCACGTCGGACCGACGCAGGGCGCCCTGCTCCTCGGGGCGCATCGGCCCGTAGGCGGCGAAGTACACCATCAACCGCCAGCGCGGGCCCATGGCGTCGGCGAGCGCATCGACCTGTTCGACGGAGGCCGTGGGCCGCTCCTTGGCCTTCTCGCTGCCGGCTCCCTTGATCCGGCAGGGGTTGCGCCGGATCAGTTCGTCGTCGGCTGCCGTCTCCAGGATGGCCTTCAACAGGCGGTAGGACTTGGCGACTGTTGTCGCGCCGGTCACCTTCAGCCGCTCGGCCCGCCACGAGCGCACGCCGGGCGGGGTGATCTCGTCCAGGTCCATGGCGCCGAAGGTCGGCAGGATGTGCAGGCTCAGGAGCCTGCGGTAGAGCTCGTCGGTCGTGGCGGCGAGCCCGCGCTCCTCGACCCACGTCAGGGCGTACGCCTCGAAGTTCACCGCGCCCGCGTCCGGGTCCACCCAGTGCTTGCGCTCGATGTCGGCCTTGGTGAGGGTGAGCCAGGTCTGGGCGTCGGTCTTGCTCTCGAAGGTCTCCGGCGCGGTCCGGCGGCTGCCGTCGGGTGCCCAGTAGCGGGCCTGCCACCTGCCGGAGGGCAGTTGCCGGACCGTTCCGAACTCACGGCGGCGCTGGGGCTTGCGTCCTGCCATCAGGCTGCCCTCCCGTAGCGGGCGGCGCGAGCCTCGCGCAGGGTGAGAACGGTGCGCTCCTCTATGTACGCGTCCAGGGCGCTCTCGGGGATGCGTACCGGCTGGCCCAGCTTGACGTACCGGATGCGGCGTTCCTGGATGAGGCGCCGGACGAAGCGCGCGCCGGTGCCCAGGCGCTCGGCGGCCTCGTCCACGGTGAGGAGGCGGTCGCGTTTGATCACCTCCTTTGCGGCGCGCGGGACCGGTACGGGGGCAGGGGGTATCGCCGGGCGGCGCAAGGGGGTTCCTGTTCTGGCGGGCGCAGTGCGGCAACACCGGCCCGCCGGTCGATCGCTGGGATGGCGGCGTGCCCGTCCCACGGGGCTCGCAGGCCCTGGGACGGGGAGAGGAAGAGTGGGATTACGCCCTGTCGGCGGGACCGGGCTGGTCCGTGCCGGGGCGCTCAGCGGGCGGCGGCCCGTAGATGTCCTCGGTCCAGTTCCTGGCCTCCTCGCCGATGGCTTCGGAGACCATGAACTCGGCTTCCTCTCTCAGCTCGGGGTGCTGAGCGAGGTAGCGGTCGAGCGCGACGCGGGCTCTGGAGAAGGCAGCGTTGGCGCGCTGCGTCTCCCGGAAGGCGTTGACGACCTCGTCGATCAGTTCCGTGGCCCGGCGCTGCGCGGCAAGCTGCGGCGGGCCGACGAGGTTGCGCAAGGGGATGCTGAAGATCTGGGCGAAGCCGATCGCCTCGTCCAGGTTGATGCGGCGCTTGCGGTTCTCGATCCGCCACACCGCGGACGGGTTCATCTCGTAGCCGGCCTCGTTCAAGCGGTCCGACAGCGCATTGGTGCTCCAGCCGCGGGCCTCGCGCTCCAGCTTGATCCGTACAGCGGCGTTCTCCTCGCTGCTGAGCAGCATGCCTTCCGGGGCCTCTTTGCCTTCCACCCCCACCTCCTTCCGTAGGTAGAAACGCTCTGCGATTCGCATTACCCCTACGCTAGCATGCGTTCTGCGATTGGCAAAGCAGTTCTGCGAACCGCAGAGTGTGTGGCACCATGGTCACCACCGGACAACCGAAGACCGCAGGAGAGCCCTTCCGACACGACAAAGCCCCCGGTGCGCCAACACCGGGGGGCTCAAGCGCAAACCTCTCAACCGCCATCCCTAGCGATCGACCCGCGAGGCCGGGATTGCCGTCCCGTATGGCCCGCGAGCAGAGGAGCACCCCCATTATGGACGACCCGCGTCCGAACACGCCACGCTCAACTCAGACGGCGGACAGTCCACCGTCCGCCGACGCTCCCTCCACCGCCGCCTGGCCGCCCGTCGCCATCCCCGGCCAGGGAGTCCCCGCCCAGGGCAGGGAGCCGGCCACCGCTGACCGCCCGGCCCGGGTGTCCGCCCCCGACCATCGATCCGCACCAGACGCGCCCTCCGCCTCGGAGGGTGACCAGGTGCTGACGGAGCTGCGCGCGCAGATCGAGCACTTCGTGGTCCTGCCGAGCGAGGAAGCCCTCACCGCCGTGACGCTGTGGGTGGCTGCCACGCACGCCCAGCCCGCGTGGCAGCACGCCCCGCGTCTCGCGGTGGTCGGCCCGGCCAAGCGGTGCGGGAAGTCGCGGCTGCTCGACGTGGTGACCGAGACCGTGCACGCGCCGCTGATCACGGTCAACGCCAGCCCGGCGGCGATCTTCCGCTCGATCACCGCGGACGACCCGCCCACCCTCCTGGTGGACGAGGCCGACACGCTGTTCAGCACGGCCAAGGCGGCAGAGCGCAACGAGGACCTGCGCGGCCTGCTGAACGCGGGACACCAGCGCAACCGGCCCACCCTGCGGGTCACCGGCCCCGAACACACGCCGGTCGCGTTCCCCACCTTCGCCATGGCCGCGCTCGCGGGCATCGGGGACCTGCCCGACACCATCATGGACCGGTCGGTGGTCATCCGGATGCGCCGCCGGGCGTCCGGCGAGCGCGTGGCAGCGTTCCGCACCAGCCGGGACACCCCGGGCCTGCACGCCCTGCGGGACCGTCTCGCCGCCTGGCTCCGCCCGCTGCACGCGGAGGCGGTGAACATGGAGCCGCAGATGCCGGTCGAGGACCGCGCCGCGGACACATGGGAGCCACTGGTCGCCGTCGCCGACCTGGCGGGAGGCGAGTGGCCGGCCCTCGTTCGCGCAGCCTGCCGCACCATGAACGCGCATGAGTCCGGCCGAGACGCGGATGAGGGGCTGAAGACCCGCATCCTGCTCGACATCCGGCGCGTCTTCGCCGACATCGGTGACCCGCCCGTCGTGCGCACCAGCCACCTCATCGAACGGCTCAACGCCGACCCAGAGGCCCCCTGGGCGGAGTACAGCGCCCAGGGGCTCACCCCGCGCGGCCTCCAGCTTCTGCTGAAGGACTACGGCATCAGCTCGGCGAACCACCGCTTTCCCGGCGAGGGACAGGCCAAGGGGTTCGCGCGCCACCGGTTCCTCGACGCCTGGACCCGGTACTGCCCGCCACCAGCCGCCACGCCGGGACCCGCCGAGTCCGGCGGAGACAGCAGAGCCTGACCCGTCGCCATTCGTCCCACCCGTCCCCGCGCACGTCAGCGCGGGGACGGGTGCGGAGTCCATACGAGTCGACCCGTCCCCGCCCGAGGCGCTCGCGCCCGGCCGAAGACCGTCCCCAGGCACTCCGCGCCCTCGCCCGGAGCGAAGCGTCACCCGTCTCGACCCGTCCCACCCGTATCCGTGCAGGTGAGCCCCGGGACGAGTCAGGTGACCGTGACGGGTCGACTCGACATCACCGCGCCACTCGTACCTGCCCTGACCAGGCAGGGGACGTGTGGGACGGGTTCTCCGCCACCCGGCCCACACGTCACAAGCCACACATGGAACCGCCCTCAGTGACAGCAACACGTACCCTCCCCAGCAGCCCCCGTCCGGCCACCGCCCACCGCGTCACCGGCTGGGACCACGCCGCGATCGCCGCTCTCGGCGCCGCAGCGTGCGCGCTCTCGTACGACGCACTGCGCCAGGTGGCCTCCGCCATCCACGTTCGCGGCGTGCTCACCTACCTGTTCCCGCTGGTGATCGACGGGTTCATCGCCTACGGCGTCCGCGCGCTCCTCGTCCTGCGCACCGCACCCTTCCGCGCTCGGCTCTACGTGTGGGCGCTCTTCGGCACAGCGACCGCCGCGAGCGTCTGGGCCAACGCCCTCCACGCCATCCGCCTCAACGAGGGGCCCCCGGCCTCCGGTCTGCACCTCGGCGACGCCACCGTCGGCGTGCTCTCCACAGCGGCCCCTCTTGCTCTGGCGGGTGCGGTCCACCTCCACATCCTCATCGGACGCCAGGCCTTCAGCGGCCCAGGAGAGGCGGACACACCGCTGCTCGCCGAGCCGTCCCCTTCCGAACTGGAGCTCCGTAAGGAGCCCCCGGGGGCCGGCGACCGTGGGACCGGAGCCGACGCCACCGTCCCGTCCCGCCGCATCGGCCGACCGCCCAGCGCTGATCTGGAGGACCTCGTCCACCTCGTCCGCCCGCTGTTCCGTGCGCACGAAAGGCCCACCCGGGCCACGGTCCGCCAGACCATACGCACCGCCGGTCATAGCGTCAGCGAAGACCGGCTGACCAAGGTCATGGCTGCCTTGCGCACCGGACCGTACGAGGGGACCACGCCGGAAACGGACTGCTGACCGGAAGTCCTCCCAGGTCAACGCCTTACTGGTCGCAAGTGGCGGCACCCCGGGGTCTGGGCGGGACGGCTACGCGGGCCCCGGGACCGCCCAGGGACTTGGTCACGGGACCACGCTCCCCTGCCGGTTCCGTCTCCGCCGTCCCGTGCCTCCATACGGGCCACCACCCTCCCCCGCATCGAACAGCTCACCGGAGAACCAGACATGCACGACTCGCACCACGAAATACCCTCTCAGCGGCAGGAACGCGTCACAGCGCCAGCCACCAGCGGAGCAAGGTATGACGTTGGACCGACTAATGGCCGGCCCCACGTCGATGCCTCCGCCCCGGGGGTGGCGGAGGCGTTCGGGCGTCAGGGAACGCCCGACCAGAACGGCATCGCCGCTCCCGCCGACCCGCTTCCGCGCGCCGCCGACGAAGCCGCCCTGCATCGCGTCGCCCGCCGTCGCCGCCGCGATGCCGTCCAGCGCAACGAGCGCATCACCACCCGCTTCAGCCGAGAAGAGGATGCCGCCATCCGCGCCGAGGCCCGCGCCCTCAACATCGCCGTCTCCCACTTCGTCGGCGCGGTCATCATGGCCCACCTCGCAGGCGACGTCGCCCTGCCCGGCCAGCGCACCAAGCTGGACGACTACATCGACGAGCTGAACGCCCTCCGCACCCAGGTCGCCAAGATCGGCGGCAACGTCAACCAGATCGCCCACCGCCTGAACGCCGGAGGTCATCCACACCCTGGGGACAACGCCCTGCTCGCGCAGACCGGCCAGCTCATGGAAGTTGTCGGCGCCGCCGTCACCTCCATCGCGGCGGCCACGAACAGCGCGGTCAACAGCAAGGCGGCCTGAGTGATCGCCAGCATCAGCGGCGGCAAGAGCACCACCGGCCTGATCCGCTACCTGTTCGACACGGAGAAGGCCAAGGACCACACCGACCCGCACCTCGTCGCTTCCTGGGACGGCTTCGCCCCCGACCCCGGCCGCGCCCGAGACTTCGACACCGCGAAGAAGCGCCTCGCCCAAGACTTGGACCTGCACGTCAAGCAGGTCCGGCGGAAGGGCCGCGCGCCCGATAAGCACGTCTGGCACTGCTCGGTGCGCGCCGCTCCGGAAGACCGCGTTCTCAGCGACGACGAGTGGGCGGCCATCGCCCGCCGGGTCGTCCATGCCACCGGCATCGCACGCGACGGCGACCCCGACGGCTGCCGATGGGTAGCCGTCCGCCACGCCGACGACCACATCCACATCGCCGCGACCACCGTGCGAAGTGACCTCCGCGTCGCGCGCCACTGGAACGACTACCTGACCGCGGACAAGGAACTCGCCGCCATCGAGAAGAAGTACGGGCTGCGCGAGGTGATACGCGGCGACCGCACCGCCGCCAAGCGCCCCACCCGCGCCGAGAAGGAGAAGGCGCACCGTGCCGGCCACCGGCTCACCGCGCGCGAACGTCTGCGCACCACCGTCCGCGCCGCGGTCGCCGTATCCACCAGCCCGGAGGACTTCATCCACCTGCTGTCCGGCACGGGCATCCTGGTGGAGATCCTCCGCTTCCCCTCCGGCGACATCAAGGGGTACAAGGTCGCCCTGGCCGACGACACCAACGCCGCCGACCAGCCGGTGTGGTTCTCCGGCTCGGCCCTCGCCCCGGACCTGTCGTTCCCCAAGATCCGCGAACGACTCGCCGCCACCGAGCCGCAGTACCAACACGAGCCGAACGCCCCGCGCAGGCGGAACCCCTGGCACCAGGCCACCGCAGCCGCCGAGCGCATCCCCGCCCTCCTCGACCAGGGCGACGACGCAGCGGCGCAAGCCCACCTCGCCGCGTTCGGCGAGGCCCTCGACGCCCTCCCCGTCCTCACCCCCAAGGAACTCCGCCCTCACCTCCGCCAAGCGGCGCTCACCTTCGAACGCGCCACTCGCTCGCGCGTGCGCGCTGAGCACCACCACGCCCGTGCCCTGCGAGGCGCGGTCCGCGCCGTGGGCACGACGCCGACGGGCGACGGCGGAGCGCTGCTGGCCATGTTCCTCGACGCCGCGCTCCTCGTCGTGATCGCCGCAGCTCGCTGGCACGAGCTGCGCTGCCATGACCAGCAGGTCGCGGCTGCTCGCGAGACCTTGGTCCACCTCCAGGCCGCCTACCAGCAAGCAGCCGTCGCGCCCCTGTCCGCCCTGGCCCAGCGCAAACCGTCGGCACGCACGGTGGAACGGCACGCCGACCAGCTCCGTGTCGGCATCCCCGAACTCGCGGAGCGCGTCCTCGCCGATCCCGGGTGGGACGCGCTCGCGACCGTGCTCGCCGAAGCGGAGGAGGCCAGCCACCGACCCGAGCAGCTGCTCCAGCAGGCCGCCCGCCAGCGGTCACTGAACGACGCCCACTCCGTCGCCCAAGTCCTCACCTGGCGCGTCCGCCGTCTTGCCACCCGCCCGGCTCCGAGCGCCCGCGCTCGGGCGGCGCAGGCGCGAACGGCACAGGCAGCCGCAGTCGCGGGCCAGCGCCGACAGGCTCCCGTCGCCACCCCGAGCCAGCCCGTCCCCACAGAAGCACGCGGACAACGACGCTGACCCGACGGGGCTGACGGGCGAGTCCTGCCGAACATCCACTTCGGCAGGGCTCGCCCTCACCCCCTCCGGCATGGGTACCGTTCTGGTGGCGAAGCCCCGAACGGACAGAGCCGCACTGCCGCCCTGCCGAACGCTTCCGCCGACCCGGCCCGCCTACAGGTAGGGGAAGTGCTGATGCTCGAAGAAGCCGAGGAGATCGGCCGCCGCGCCCGCCGGGCCCGCCTGCGGCTCGGGATGCCCCAGGCCGACCTCGCCGCTGCCCTGGGGAAGTCGCAGGGCTGGGTGTCGAAAATGGAACGCGGCCTGATCGAGCTCGACCGCGTGGGCCTGCTGAACCTCCTGGCGGCTGAGCTGCACGTTCACCCGAATGACCTGATCGGACGTCCGTACAGCAGCAAGCCGGAGGACAACCGGTGGCAGGTCGCCGCCTCCTCCATCCTCCGTGAGCTGCGCCGTTACGACCTCGCCCCCGTCTTCGACGGCACCCCGCGCTCCTCGGCGCACCTGTGGCGGGAAATGACCCGGCTGCACCGGCTGCGGGACGCGGCGGCGAACGTGGCGATCCTCCAGGTGCTGCCCGACCTGTTCCGCGAGGCACGGGCCCTCGCCGAGGTCTCGACCGGCCACGAGCGGGAAGAGGCGTACGCGGTGTACGCGGTGTGCTGCAAGTTCGCCCACACCGCCGCTCACGCCCTCGGGCACCCGGAGCTGATCGCCATGTCGTGCGAGCGGGCCGCTTGGTCCGCGCGGCTGTCCGGTGACCCCGTGATGGCCGCTGTCGCCGACTGGATGCGGGTGTGGGACATGTGGGCCAGCGCCGACTGGGACGACGCGATCGTCCTGTCGGACAAGGCCATCAGCAGCGTTCAGCACGAGTACGACCAGGGCGAACCGCTGGCCGTCCGGGCGTGGGGGGCGCTCCAGCTCCGCGCTGCTGTCTCCGCCGCCAGGGGCGGGCGTTCCGCGGAAGCGGAGGACCGCATCGGACTCGCGAAGGCAGCCGCCGAGCGCATGACCGCCCACGTCGGCCCTCCGGTGTACGACCGGCACTCGGTGACGTTCTCCCCCGGCAACGTCGAGATCCACGCGATCAGCGTCGCCCTCGAACTGGGCGAGCAGGGCAAGGCGCTGGCAATGAACCGCCGCGTCAGCCGCGAGCTGATCGCCGCTCTGCCCAACTCCCGCCAGGGCCATCACCACATGGACCTCGCCCGCGCCTGGCTGTGGGATGGCAACAGGGACAAGGCCCTCACCGAGTTGGAGACCGCCGAGCGGATCGCCCCGCAGCTCGTCCGCAACCACCCCATCGCCCGTTCCACCCTGCGCAGCATCGTCTACGCCGAGCGGGCAGCCACACGGGAGAAGCTGCGGCGCATGTCCGACCGCTTCCACCTGGACGGATAAGGGTCGTATTCCTCCGGTTCATATTCAGCACCTGGCGTGTCCTTAACGTCACGGAGCATGACCGGACGACCGACTCCCCATCTCCCCTCGCAGGGGCCCGAGCTGGGAACTTCGGCTCCCTTCTACCCGCGGCTGGGCGACTTGGCCGCCGACGCGGCCAAGAGCGGCCGTGTCGGTGTCGTCGTCGCCGTTCCCGGTGAAGGCGCCGCCACCTATCACCTCCGCCCGCCCGGCGGGGGCGCCGCGTGGTCCGCGCCCGCCGACGGCAGCACGCTGCGCCCGGTGCCGGCCAAGGCAACCCACGTGACTCTGCTGGCCCAGGACGCGGTGTACGACCACCGCGCGAGACAGGCGTCCACGCCCGTCCGCGTGCACTACGAGGACGGCGACAGCACCGACGCCGCGTTGATCCTCACGCCCGCCGACCTGGAGCGGCTGCACGCGCAGACGGAACGCGTCCTCGCCCAGCAGGACCGCTCCCTCGGCGGCACCTCGTGACTGCCTCCGGACGCCACCGCGCGACCACCCACGCGCCCAAATCCCGGTCCCGCAACGACTCGGCGACCGGCCTCACCGTGACCGTCCTTGCCCTCCTCGGCCTCTCCGGACCGGCATGGGCTCTGCGTGGCGAGGCTGCCGAACTCCTCTTCCCCGACCGGCCGACGTCCACCTCCGTACCGGACGTCAGCAGTCCCGTCGACTAGCTCCGGCACACGGCCGGCCCGCGCGCCCCGTCTGCCGGAGCGACCAAGCTCCTCGACGAGCAAACCGTCCCGGCGGTGACCGGGCATCTCCCGATCACCGGCCGGGGCGTCACCGACCGAACGAACGAGACCTGGCGGCTCGGCCCGACCCCACGCCAGGACTGACCGCCACAGTGGGAGGGACACCGTGGACATCCCCTACATCGTCATCGACCAGCTCACCCCCCAGCAGCTCCGGGAGTGGAACGCCCACTTCGGCGACGCCGACCGCCCCCGTTACATCGAGGAGGGCATCTGGCGCCGCACGCAGGAGAAGGCCACCGCCAGGCAGTCCGGCTGGACCTGCGACGACGACGCCCGCCGCCGCGTCATCCACTACCGCTACCGCTACGACCTCGTGCCCACCACGGCCGCCCCCGCGATCGGCCTCACCGACCTGTACCTGTACCACTCGGTGTCCGCCCCGTCCGGAGAGATCACCGAGCACGAAAAGGCGGTGCACGACGCCCTCGTGACCGGTGGCTGGAGGCCGACGCCCACCGGCACCATGTGGACCCGCCGCGACCTGCGGTGCCGGATCACCCCGCACAACACCCACCCCCAGGACATCGCGGTCGGCCGCCGCCTCCCCCGGCACTACCGCAGCCTCGACGTGCAGATCACCTCCGTCGGCTACACGCCCCCGCCCTTCATCCGGCAGCGCCCCTGGAACGTGCTGGCCTCCGGCATCCGGCAGAAGGACCGCCGCGGCACGCCCACCCTGGTCCATGACCTGTCCACCCTGGCCGACCACCTCCCGTTCCAGGCGGAGATCGGCTGCGGCACGTCCGTGGAGGCCGACATCCCGCCCCTGCACCGCCTGCACGAGATCTATCGGGTCACCGACCGCCAGGACGACGACCCGCGCGAGCACCGCTTCACCCTCCTCCCGGCCACCGACCCGCTGCTCCACGAGGTCCTGACCGAACCGGAGGAGAAGGCAGACGAACTCACCGAGATGTTCCGGTCCTGCTTCCTCGCCGACCCCACCCCGGCCATGCACGCCCTCAAGACCCTCCACGACGCCGGTCACATGGTCGGCCCGGTCATCACGCACAACTTCGACGTCCTCGCGGCCCGCGCCGGACTCGACGAGTGCTTCGTGCGCCGGTACGACCAGATGGTGCCCGACGTGGAGTTCGCCGACGGCGCGAAGGCCCTCCTCGTCATCGGCCTCCACGCCGACCGCCGCAAGGTGCAGGCCCGCGCCCGCGAGCGCGGTATGCGCATCGTCTACCTCGACCCCGAGGGGTTCTGGAACAACGGCACGTTCATGCCCTACCCCCTCGAGGGTCCGCAGGACGGTGACCTCGTCTGCCGGAAGCCGGCCGGTAAGGGCCTGCCGGAACTCGTCACCCTTCTCGCCCAACGGACGCGCTGAGCCACCTGCACGATGAGGGCCGGTCGGCGGCCGGACGCTAGCGTGCGCCGTGACCGGCCCGGGCGTCCGGGCGGAGGCAGAGGGAAAGGAACGTCGGCACCATGCGCGTATCCGTCATCGGCTGCGGCCACCTGGGCATCCCGCACGCTGCGGCGATGGCCGAGATCGGCCACGAGGTCATCGGCGTGGACCTCGACCAGGCCAAGATCGACCGGCTCAACGCAGGCGAGTGCCCCATCTACGAGGACGGGCTGCCCGAACTGCTGGCCACCCACACCGCCTCCGGGCGGCTCCGCTTCACCACCAGCCTCGCCGAGACCGCCGAGTTCGCCTATGTCCACTTCCTCGCGGTGGGCACCCCCATCGACGCCGACGGCCGCAGCTACGACACCGGCCAGGTCTTCGGCGCCGCCCGCGCCCTCGCCCCGCACCTGACCCGCCCCTGCGTCATCATCGGCAAGTCCACCGTCACCGTCGGCACCAGCCGCGACCTCGCCGCCCTCCTCGCACGCCTCGCCCCCGCCGGAACGGACGTCGAGGTCGTCTGGAACCCCGAATTCCTCCGCGAAGGCCACGCCGTCGAGGACAGCCTCCGCCCCGACCGCATCGTCGCCGGCGTCTCCTCCCAGCACGCCGAGAACGTCGTCCGCGAGGTCTACGCCCCACTCCTCCGCGACCAGATCCCCCTCTTCGTAACCACCCCTGCCACCGCCGAACTCATCAAGGGCGCCGCCAACGCCTACCTCGGTCTGAAGATCTCCTTCATCAACGGCGTCGCCGACATGTGCGCCGCCGCCGGGGCCGACATCCAGCAGCTCACCGAGGCGATCGGCGTCGACCCCCGCATCGGCCGCGGCGGCCTGAACGCCGGCCCCGGCTACGGCGGCGGCTGCCTCCCCAAGGACGTCCGCGCCTTCACCGCCTCCGCCCAGACCCTCGGCGCCCGCGAGGCCGCCACCCTCCTCCGCGCGGCCGAGCAGGTCAACGAGTCCCGCCCCGCCGCCGCCCTCGCCCTCATCGAGGACACCCTCGGCCGCCCCGTCACCGGCGTGAGGATCACCGTCTGGGGCGCCTCCTTCAAAGCAGGCACCAACGACGTCCGCGAATCCCCCGCCCTCACCCTCGCCACTCTCCTCCACCAGCGCGGCGCCAAGGTCACCGTCCACGACCCCCACGCCGTCCCCGCCGCCCTCAAGCGCCACCCCCAGCTCGACTACTCCGAGGACCTGGAGGAGTCCGTCAAGGACACGGAGCTGATCGTCCTGGCCACCGAATGGCCCCACTTCCGCGACGCAGACCCCAGGCTCCTGGCCACCCTCGCCGCGACCCCACTCCTCGTGGACCTCCGCAACCTCGTCAACGCCGACACCTGGCGCACGGCCGGCTGGACCGTCCGCCAACTCGGCCGCCCCTCACAGCCCTGACCCCGCCGCCGGGCCTACCAGGGCCCGGCCACACGGATGGGAGATCCGTAATGAACGACCTGTGGGACGACATCGAAAAGCTTTCCGCCGTCTGCCGAAAGGCCGGCGCCCACCTCCCGCCGGAGGAACTCAAGGCCCTCCAGGTCGGCAAGGTCGCCGAGGAGGCCGGAGAGGCCATGCACGCCCTGCACGGCCTGAAGGGCCTCACCACCTGCGACGACGACCACAGTTGGGCCGAGGTCCAGAACGACCTCGTCGGCGCCGTCATCGCCGCCCTGCTGGCCATGCACTACATCGACCCCACCGGCGCCCGCGACACGTTCAACGAGATCTTCCACCACCGCACCCGCAGGGGCCGCGAGGCCGCCTGACACCAGGAACGACACATCGGCGGTCGTGTCTCTCGACACGACCGCCGACAGCTGAGTCGCTTTTGCCCGCCGTAGCGAACAGCTGGAGCATGCCAAGACCTGCCTCGTCCGATCTGCCCAGACAGCGCACCAGTGGTTCACAATGCGAGGCATGCCGCCTAGATACAGTCCCTCTCGGAAGCGCAGGGCAGCCCTGCGCTGCGGGCGCCCAACCAAAAAGGGGACTCCGTGCAAGCTGCCCCAGGAGATAGGTCGAGGCTGTCGATACCACGCCACTGAGGCTGAGCATATAGCCGCCGCAGAAGAGGCGAGGGCGCTGTCCGAACGGGCAAGGCAGCGCGCAGAGCGCGAGCTGCGGACAATCCACGCATGCCTTACTCTCATCGCCCTGACACTGCTGGCCAGCCTGGGCGCCTGCGCTTGGGACGCCTGGGAGGAGGGGCGCCGAGAGGCCACATGCCAGCTACACCGGGACAGGGCCCTGTCGCTGAGCGATAAGGCCCGCGCCGTCCACGTTCCCTTGGTGTACGCAGCTGACCCAAACGTCAGCATCCTGCAGCTTGGGAACGCACTCCCCGACGACCTCGGTGATCCTTATGCCGTGTCCGCCACCGAGCTGGACATATCGACGGCTTACTCCAAGAAACGGGGCCTTGCTGGAAAGGCCGCTCAGGTCGTTCTCGGACACCGGGAGTGTTTCAGTGACGACTTCATCACCGATGCTGCTCACATAGAGCAGGCGCCCACCGAGGTGACCCGGGTGGAGATGCCCTCGGCCGCTCACTGCCGTGACGGTTGGCCTTCCACCTCCATCGGGCGACAAGGCGCGTGTTCCCACCATGGCGGTGTTGTGCCCGCCCATCCGTGGGCCACCTTATTCTTCGATTGATCACGCCCTGGGGAAGCAAACGGCTGGAGAAGGCAAGCCCCGAGGACTACAGCCTCACGCACTACGCGGGCACCAGGTCTCTCAGTGCCTCGCGAAGAGCAGTGCCCACCACAGGCCGCGCCGCGGCAAGTTGCCGCAGATCATCGCTCTTCATGTAGCGGTAACTCTGAGGAGGGCGGAAAGCTCCGGCGGCCCGCAGCGCGCTGAGCGGCACCGGTTCCACGAAGGACACCGGGTCCTCCAGCGTGAGGCCACTCGCCTGAGCCGCGCCGCTCATGTAGGCGTCGTACTCGCGACGGGTGATCCCCGTCCGGGCTCGATGCGCTGACCAGACCTCCTTGGGAGAGGCGACGTGGACTGCGGCGATGCGCGCCATGCCCACGAGGGCCATGGTGGGCGCGGTCGCGTAGAGCACAACGGGTGTCCCGGGAGGAGCGGCGACGCGCTGGCGGCGGACCTCCACCGTCTTGCTGCCATCCAGGATCGCGGCGGCGAAGCGCGGGTGGACGGACAGCAGCATCGCGCGTTCCGGCTCGTTCACGTCGTTCGGTGCCCCTCTTTGTAGACCGCCTGGAACAGTTCGTTACTGATCTTCGACAGCGAGATCAGCGACAACGGTAGTCCCAGCCCCTTGGCCAGGGAGGTCAATCGCCGCAGCGTGACCGGCTTGGGGAAAATCTCGGTGTCCGAGAACCTCAATGCCATGGCACGGCCCGAGGCGTCAGCGGCTGCGCGTACCTCAGCCCGACCATATACGCCCAGGTGTTCGAATCTCGAGAAGAGGGTGTCGGGTGTGTCGACGAGTACTTCGTCGAGCCGCGAACCACCCACCACCATCTGGCCCTCCACACCGGCCCCGCCCCTGCTGACGTACCAGAGCAGGCGGGCGGGAACGCTCTCGCCGCGGTGCCCAGAGGAGCGGTAGTAGACGTGCTCCCTGCTGATGCCGAGGACGTCGCTGCGCGGCAGCAGCATGGCGGGGACGTTGAACAGCTCGGTGGACCAGCGGGGCTCGATCGGCACCAGGAAGGACGGCAGTTCGGAGTCGATGACTTTCGCCGGCCACCAAGCTCGCTCCACCAGGGAGGTCACCTCGGCCGGCATTCCAGCGTGGAGGGAGGGCGCCTCCACGGCCAACTCGCGGGCAAGCCCACCGGCCACGGCCTCGACCTCGGCCGCCGTGCCGCACACGTTCACCAGGAGAGCCACGAGTTGCCCGTCATGCTCGAAGAACCCGTCGTCCCCCGCCGCAGCCCTGGCGACCGCGGAGGGGTACGGATCACTGATCCGAAGAATCTCGGCCCCGCAGTCCCTTCCATGGCGCTTGAGCATGAAGAGGAGCTGCCTGGCGAGTGACGCTTCCAGCGGATGACCGGCGGTGCGGAGGATCGGGACGATCAGGGTTCGCCCGTCCAGTGCCCACGCGTAGAGGGCGACCGGGTGGCCTTGCCCATCCCGTAGCAGCTCACGGCGCCATGCGACCATGCCATCGCCAAGGGACCGGAGGCGTGCCGCGAAGGCCGAGCCGTCATCGCTGCCCGACTGGTGGAAGAAGGCAACCAGTTCGTCTTCCGCACCTGGTGGCATCTCGCTGACCTGGAAGTCCGTGCCGAGCAGGTCGGCGGGGCGGTAAACCTGGGCCTGCCGGAGCTCATCCACATGCATCGTCACCGTGGATGGCGAGACCACGCGGACTCGGGCGACCTCCCAGGCCACGTCGGCGAGGCTGGTCAGCAGCGGGTCGCGAGTCGCGAGAACGTAAAGCCCGGCACACGAAGTCTCCGCCACATACCGCAGGCAACGACGTAGCTCTGCGTCGACGGTCAGGTCGGCGAGCGTGCGCGTAGCCGCCTCCAGCAATGCGCTGCTTCGCTCGGCCACGACAGCAGGGTCAGGGGTGAGCTGGCGCAGGCCGTGCAGGGCCGCCCGCTGATGCTGACGCTCGGCCGTGTCCGGGACGTCCCGGATCTGGTGGACCAGCTGCGGGGTGTAGGCCAGTTCGACGAGATCAGTCATCCAGCCAGCTTCCAGTGCGCGAGATTCCTCCGCGTGGCTCGTCTCGGCAAGGCCGCGCAAGTCCGCAAAGACAGCGTGGTCCACCGTCACCAGCAGCAGCGCGTCGCTTTCCGCCTCTGCGAACAGATCGGGGTGCCCAAGGTCCAGCCACCACCCGTCGAGGATCTCGCCGTCACGGCCACGTCCCCGCACCTCACCGCGCGGAACGAAACCAAGACTCCTCCACATACTGCTGAGGCCATAGTCCCGCCGGCATTTGGCCCTGATGCCGAGCCGCTGCGGATACCGTTTCTTGATCGCTTCCACCAGCAGCCGAGCCACACCTCTGCCGCGCCGCTCCTCTGCGACACACAGATGCGCAAGGCGCACGTGTGCGCTTCTCTTCGGTAGTCCGAGCAGCGCATACCCGATTACCTCATCGGCCTCCAGGGCGGCCACAAGCCCTCCATCCTCCGCCGCCTGCCGGTACGCAGGGGGCTTCATCAGCCCTAATGTCCTGGTGTATCGATCGCCCAGCGCCACGGCCTTGTTGATCAACTCGTCCTGCACGGACGAAACCCACAGCACCTTGATCGCCATTGCTTCCCCTCCGGAAGGACTGGCAAAGGCCAGCTTCAGCTCCCCGTCAGCGCGGTCAGTGAAAGCTGATCGCAACTCGGGCCGTTACTCAAGAGGGCAGGAGAGAGCGGACCTTTGATTGGTGCACGCTCGCGCTGAGGCTTGAGTCTTCGGCCGAGCGGCGGCTGGTGGCACTGACAAGGCAGACAACACGCCTGCCCGCCGCATCGCACAGGTCGCGCAGTAACCCGGCTTCGTTCCGGACCAGCCCGACCGAGGACGAACCCGACCGATGCATCCCCGGCCGAGACACCGTGCGCACCTGGCTCATCGGATGGGCCACGGAGAGCACTAGCGGTCGCCACGGGAAGCAGGTCGGACGTCGGCCGACGTATCCGGCGATCCGACCTGTGGAGGAATGACGGGGCCGGGAACACACTGGACCACGGCCCCCTTTTCCGTTTCGCACAGGCCCTTGTGATCGCAGTGGAAGCAGGAGTCGATCATGCAGCTGCCACTCACACGCTTCACATCAGCATCCTGGTCCCGAGGACGGCGAACGCGAGCGGCCGCTGGTGCCAGCGTGGCGAGTCGTACTCCAGGATGGCATGCTGGAGCTCGGCAGCGTTGTCGATCTTGTTCGGGGGCGACGCAGTCGCCACGGTGATCACCCCTGCCCCTTACGGCGTCGAAGACCAGCCGGTGACCTCACCTATGCATGGGACCGTCTCCTGATCGCCCCTGCCCCTACCGGGCCCCGCGCCCCGGTCAACTTCACCGGACTCCGCCCCCATCACCCCAGAGAAGGATCACGTCGTGGCTGAGGTGGTCGGCTCCGGAACCACCTTCCAGTCCCGATGTCAGAGGTCTCTGCTAGCGTCCCCGCAAGTCGTCTCACTGGTCTTGCGAGGAAAATATGGCCGAGTCTGTTGAGCACACGTTCCTCTCCGAAACCGCGCTCAACATCATGGAGGAGTCCGCCAACGCACAACTCTTCGGCTGCCGGGAATCCGGCCGTAAGAAGTTCGACTTTTCGTGTGACCTGACGAAGAATTGGACCCGCGCCGTTTCGGGTCAGACGCTATGGAAACATGATCGAGATGGCATCGATAAGGATCTTCGAACTCTCCTGACGGATGACGAGTCCACTGCGGCGGTCTATATCGCCCGAGATGCAGTTGCAATCCGCGGGCGCGTGGAAGAAATCATCCAGGACTACAGGCGATCACCTCTGCGGCAAAACCTCTCAAAGCTACGGATATTTTGGGTCCCGGCAGACTTTGATGCTGACGACGAAAAAGCTCGAACGGTGGTGCGAGCTGGGCTACGCAATGACGTGTACCGCGACCTACTCATGAGAGTTGCCTTGGGCGGTATCACCTCTCAGGACGTCCGCAACTTCACCATATCGGGGCGCCTCGGCCTGCCTGTTTGGCTACTCGCCCAGCTCAGCAGAGACGAGTATCTGGGCAACTATACAAGAGCATCAAAGCGCTACGGAATCGGAATTCCGAGCCTGAAAGAAGAAATTCTCAGGCTCGAGCTAACAGGGATCCTCTCGCGCGAAGAGGATAAATACTACGGCTTACTCCAAGTCACCGAAAAGGGTCGCTCCATGCTCGAAGTCTGCGCCCGACTGCACGAATACCTCTCAGGGAAGAGGAAGGAAAGTGAGGAGTTTCTCTACATTTGCAAGCTACTCGGTATCGATTTCACTACACTCCACCCCGACGGCAAAGTCGACTTCTCATTCTACGAGGACAACCAGGACAACATTCCCTTTGGGCATGCCGCAGATAACACGGCACTGATGCTCTCCTGCCTGTATTACACTTCACAGAACGGCCCACTTGAATGGGACAGCTGCCACTTTGCACCACCTGATAGATGATGTTGTCGCTGCACCGCTCGGTGTCGAGGGCAAGCAGTGGCACGATCGCGCTCGGGCTGTCATCAACGCAGCAGCCCTATCCAAGTTGCTTGGGATACGAAGAGGTGGTGACGCTGAGTCGGGCTGTACTCCGTGGCTTCAACCAGCCATTATGGGGTGGCCTCAAGATTGAAGACACGCTCTGGGCTCGCGCAAGCAGGCGGGTGCTGCCCGAGGCGCCAGCAGCTTACGGGCCCTCGATCTCTCATCCGTGGCAACTCCCGCCCAGAGCCTCTCCACACCACCCGCTCTGCACGCTGTGGAACGCTTGCCCTGATGCCGCAAGCGTGCCCGATGCTGTGGTGAACCGCAGACAATCAGGGTGACGAGGGCCCGCCCGGTGGAACCTGAAGCCTCCTATTCCAAGTTGATCCTGACCGACCCCAGCAGCGGTGGCGAGTGCGAGGTCGACATCCTGAAGGAGACCATCTGGCGCCCGCCCGTGCAGACGGAACACGGTCCGGTGCTCTCCCTGGAGGACGTCGTCGGCACCAAGGTCCGCGCGCTCGCCGACCGCGGCCTCGCCCGTGACCTCATCGACGTACACGCCGCCGCCAGCCACTGAAGCCCGGTCGAGCTGTAGGAACTCGGCCGACGGCACGCCCGCGACACCTTTGACCTCTCCGACCTTCAGGCCCGCCTCGAGGGCGCCGAATGGATCGACGACATTGAGTTCGCCGCCTACGGGCTCGGCGAGAATCAGATCCTGGAAGTTCGTCAGTGGGCTCAAGTCTGGACCGACGACATCGCCGAGCGACTCCTCGAAGCGGTCGCGGAAGAAGACGACTGAGGGCCCCGGCAGGCAACCGCCGGCGAGTACGGGCAACTGCGTCACTGCGGCAGGACACTCCTCGGCCAGGCAAGACTGCGGAGCCTGGTTCCATCCCATGTGGATCGTCTACCGCGATGTCGTGCCCCATCCGTGCCCTCCAGTGCGGACAGCAGCGGTCAACGGCGGAGTCAGCATGCCCCTTCCATCTGTCTCCGGCGGAGGATATGCCTAGGTCAGGTGCTGTTCAGCCACCAAGGCGCCCTTGATTCCCAAGCTCAGAGCGCGGGTTCGATTCCCGTCACCCGCTCCAAAGAAAAGGCTCAGGTCAATGACCCGGGCCCTTTTTGTTGTCTAGACCGCATTGAGCGTCGCGCACCAGATCCGCACCAGATACCTCGTCATCCGGCTTTTCAGCGGCCCGCCGCTCCGCCCGCGCCGTGGCCCCCGGCCCGGCGGCGGCCCTGCCGAGGCCGGCATGGCTTGTCTCCCCGCGTCACTCGGCGTCCCCAGGAGAGTGAGGTACGGGATAATCCCCCCATGGCTACGCCCACCGTCTCCGAGCTCCGTCGCGCCAGGTTCGCGAGGCGGCTCCCCGCCGATCTTTCGGAGTTGGTCGGACCTGCCCACGGCACCGTCCGGCTCCCTCTCCATCTGGCCTGGTCAGGGCTGACCCAGTTCGACCTCGACCAGCCCCGGCTGCGGATGAGCTTCTACCGGATCCTTCTGGCCGAGGGCGTGCGTGAGGACCTGGCGCACTACCTCAACCACGATCTGCTGATCACTCTGTGGCCTGTGCTCCGCACCTTGGTCAGCCGCGACATCCGCGACACCTGGGAGAACGCCTTCAGCGAGCTGGCTCACCCGACCCGGGCGACCGCGTGAGGCTCACCGACCTGCACCGACGGCTCCTCGAGGATCTGCTCGCCGTGGGGGACGTGTATCCGCTCGTTCTCACGGGCGGCTATGCCGTACAGGCCCACGGGCTGGTCGACCGGCTCAGCCAGGACCTGGACGTCGCCACGGAGAATCCCGAGCGGATGGAGGACATCGCCGACACCGTGCGCAGAGGGCTGGAGGAACATGGCTGGCTGGTGCGGGCCGTGGAGACCGATCCGCTGTCCGCGCGGTTGATCGTGACCGACCCCGGCAGCGGTGGCGAGTGCGAGGTCGACATCCTGAAGGAGACCATCTGGCGCCCGCCCGTGCAGACGGAACACGGCCTGGTGCTCTCCCTGGAGGACGTCGTCGGCACCAAGGTCCGCGCGCTCGCCGACCGCGGCCTCGCCCGTGACCTCGTC
The DNA here is from genome assembly GCF_054782095.1 of Streptomyces capparidis. Taxonomy (NCBI): domain Bacteria; kingdom Bacillati; phylum Actinomycetota; class Actinomycetes; order Kitasatosporales; family Streptomycetaceae; genus Streptomyces; species Streptomyces capparidis. Next base: position 150,235 of record NZ_BAAGTD010000006.1, read on the forward strand.
GACGTGCACGCCGCCGCCGGCCGCTGGAGCCCGGTCGAGCTGGAGGAGCTCGGCCGACGGCACGCCCGCGACACCTTTGACCTCTCCGACCTTCAGGCCCGCCTCGAGGGCGCTGAATGGATCGACGACGTCGAGTTCGCCGCCTACGGGCTCGGCGAGGATCAGATCCTGGAAGTTCGTCAGTGGGCTCAGGTCTGGGCCGACGACATCGCCGAGCGACTTCTCGAAGCGGTCGTGGAAGAAGACGATTAGGGCCCCGGCCAGGCCCAATTCCGTCCCATGGGGATCGCCTACCGTGCTGTCGTGCCCCATCCGTGCCCTCCAGTGCGGACAGCAGCGGTCATCGGCGGAGTCAGCACGCCCCATGCACGTGCCCCTGGCAGAGGAGATACTCCCAGGTCAGATGCTGTTCAGCCGCCAAAGCGCCGGTAATTCCCAAGCTCAGAGCGCGGGTTCGATTCCCGTCACCCGCTCCATGCAAAAGCCCCAGGTCAATGACCCGGGGCCTTTTTGTTGTCCAGACCGCATTAGGCGTCGCGCACCAGATCCGCACCAGATGCGTGAGCCCTGGACTTCTCAGCGGCCTTCTCCCTCTCGGTCTGCACCTCGGCGTCGAATCCAGCGGCAACCGCTCGCTGCCGACAGGGCACGCAGGGCAAATGCAGCCAAGCAACCCCTCAACCTGGCATGACTACTCCATGCACATCTGGGGGGAGCTCGCCAACGGGCCGCGCAGCGATCTGCGCAGGCACGTCTGGCACACCAGTGAGTAGGTACGGGATCTCGATCCTGAACGAATCTCCGCACATCACGCCAAACACAGCGGACATCACCAAAGTCCGCCAACAGTCCCCGAACCTGTCGAAGCAATATCCGCACGATGCCCACGATGACAACGGCCCCGAGCCCTATGGCGATGCACCGCGTCAGCACTTTCCTCACCTCAGGCCCCAGGCTGCCCGCTACGAAGATCAGAGTCTGTACCACAGATGCGACATTTTGCGCTCTCCGACCCCTCGCCGCCACGGTGTGCATGCTCTCAATGCCAGAAAGTGACCGATGGTCGCGGAAGGCTCCCACGGATGCAGAGTCACCGCACCCACGCCCCGACCCCGGCTGCAACGTCCCGCTCGCGTCCGCAGTGCGCCCATAACATCGGAAAACCGAGAGCGACACAGGTGCGAATAACACCTTCAGCCCGCTTGGATGCACTGTATGCGCAGTTCAGCAATACAGTGATCGGCCGAACATCTGCGATCCCAGACTCAGAGCGCGGGTTCGATTTCCACGCCGCTCCAATGAAAGGCACGGCGGATGGCCCGGGCGTGAGCAGTTTGGCCAGGAGGGTTGCTACCTCTCAGGCGACCGTGCACTCGGCGTCTCCGGAGTCCGCGACGATACGCAGGCGACCACCGAGGGCTTCCACATAGGAGCGCAAGGTCGCCACCTCGGCGCGGTCGATATCACCGTGTTCAATCGCCGACACGCGCGGCGGCGAGACACCCATCGATGCGGCCACCTGCCGCTGTGTGAGCGGTTGGTCCTGTCGGATCTCCGCGAGCTTGTGAGCGCGCAACTCTGCCACGAGCCGCTCCATTGCCGCCCGCTTCTCCTGCTCCGACCTCACGGGTAGACCGGCGACCTCACGACGCTCACGGGCCTTGCGCTTGGTCTCGCTCCAGCTCACCGTGCTCATTCGTACTCCCTGATGCCCAAGTCAGCCAGATGCTCGCGGTAGCGCCACTCCGCGAGCGGGACGTTGGCGTCGTACCACCCTCTCCAGTTGCCGGCCTTGTCACCAGCCACCAGCAGCACCGCCCGGCGGATCGGATCGAACGCGAAGAGGACGCGGATCTCGCTGTCCCCGGAGGAGCCCGGCCGCAGCTCCTTCAGGTGGTGGTTCTCGGCCCTCTTGATCCGGTCCACCAGCGGACGACCGAGTGTGCGTTAACCATCGGGCTCCGGATGTCGGTGTTCCCACTCTTTTGAGGGATCTCCGTCGCACTGATGCCGCTTCCCGTTGGTCGAGGCAGCACCCGGACAGATGGCGCACGCGCCGGTCGTGCCCCAACCGTGCCCTTCAGCCTGGTCAACCACGGTCAACAGGGGGCACTCCACGCACCTTCGCAGTGTGCCCTCCGACGGCATTTCTCCTTGGTCAGGTCCCATATCGATCTCAGGGCGCCGTCGATTCCCAAGCTCGGAGCGCGGGTTCGATTCCCGTCACCCGTTCCATGGAGAAGTCCCAGGACCAGGACAAAAGCCCGGGGCCTTTTGTTGCCATACCGCGCCATGCCTCTGCTGTCGGGTGAGCGGCCATGCCGCCATCGCGGGGGTTACCTGACCAGTCCCCCACGTCGGCGATCACCGCCAAGCTCTGCGGCGACCGAGTGCACCTGATCGCGCTGTGAGGCGAAGGGGCCGCGAGGCCGTCGGCTGACGTTCACGTCTGCGACGGCGAACAGTTCGGTCGCGGGCGGCGTATCGGCGCCGGCCGCACACCAGTTCCCCCTTCGGTCTGCTCGGGAGGGGTCCCGAGCAGGCCGTGCTACTCAAGGGTGAGCAGGCCGGCGGGGACGGGCCGGCCGTCGGGCGCCGTGGGGAGGAACGGGGATGGCGGCGGAGCAACTGACGTACGACCCCGTGGTCCGTGGTCAGTCGTTACCGGGGTCACGCCTGCTGGATCCGCTGCGGCCACCGCCGCCCGGAAGGACGCTGGTGCTGGTCCCGGACGCGGGTCCGGCGCTGACGGTCCGGTCCGGGGAACGCGTGCCGGACGTGCGGCTCGGCGTGTACCGGGGGATATACCTGGTGGACACGGCGGAGCACCGGCTGGTCCTTCCCCTTCGGCTGGAGAGCAAGGACGCGGACTGTTTCTTCCGCTGCCGCGCCACCCTGACGTGCCGGGTCGTCGACCCGGCAGCGGTGGTGGTCCGCGGCATCCGTGACATCGGCAGTACGGTGTACGGCCCGGCCCGCGCGGTGCTGGGCGAGGTGGCGCGGCATTACGGCGCCGGACGGCTCCACGAGGCCGAGAAGGCCATGGGCGCCGCGCTGCGGGCCTTCACCGGGGACCCGGCCGTCCGGCTGCGCGACCCCCGGGTCGAACTGCGGCTGGACGACGGTGGTGAGGAGCGCCTCGACCGCCCTCGGCGCAGCCGGGTGCGCGGCCGACGGTACGCCGGAGCCGACGCTGCCGGGGCGGAGACGGCGACGAGGCGGGACGCGGCGGCGGAGCGTGACGCGGCGGCGGGCCTGAACGTGGTGACCGGGCCGGATGGGGTGACCGGGCCGGATGGGGTGACCGGGCCCGGGGAGCCCCGGGTGCTGCGGGGCGAAGTCGTGGCGCGCACGGACGAACCGGCCGTCCCCGCCCCGGAGCCCGGCGCGGCCCGCCGCCGGGCCAGCAGGGTGCGCGGGGCCGCGCCCCGGGGCGGCGGGCACCGGTACACCGAAGGCCACGGCAGTGGGGGCGGTGACCGGCCGTGACGATTCCCCCGAAGGCCGTCAACGTGCCGGGGCGCGCCGCCGCCGACCGGGCCCGGTCCTCCCAGTTGGCCCGGGCCTCCCATCTGACCTGGCCGGGCGGCGCCGGCCGACTCCGGGCACTCACCGTGTGGACCGAACGCCGACCCGGCCACGGCGAGGACGCCGAACCGCTCGTCATCCACCACCGGCCCACCGGCGAAGGGCTGCTGGCCGTGTTCGACGGCTCGGGCGGCTCCGGGGCCGCGCCTGCCTGGCTCGGGCCGGACGGCGAGACGCGCACGGGCGCCTGGGTCGGCGCGCGAGTGGCCCGGCTGGGTACCGAACGCTGGTTCCGCCGCGTGGTCGAGTCCGCGGAACCAGACACTCCGGAACGGCTGGCCGACCATCTCCGCCACACGCAGCGCGCGGCACTGCCGACGGTCCGAAGCAAGATCGTCGGTTCCATGCGGCGTGCCCTGCCCACCACCTTGGCGGCGGTCCGGTACCGCTTCGGCGGCGAGAGCGGGGGGCGCGCGGAGGATGAGGGTCTCGTCCGGTGGCAGGCCCTGTGGGCGGGTGACTCCCGTTCTTACGCCCTGCTGCCCGCGAGCGGGCTGCACGCGCTCACCCGGGACCACACCCACGAGGACGACGCGCTCGCCCAGCTCCGGCAGGATCCGCCGATGACGAACGTGATATGCGCCGACCGGCCGTTCACCATCTCCGCGCAGCCGGCGCACGGGCGCGGCGAGTTCCCGCTGCCCTGCGTGCTGCTGTCCGCCACGGACGGCTTCTTCGGCTACGTGCTCACGCCCGCCCACTTCGAGTACGTGCTGCTCGAGACGCTGGTGACAGCCGGTGACATGGCCGAGTGGGCGGAGCGCCTGCGGTCGGCGGTGGAAGGTTACACGGGCGACGACGCCTCCCTTTCCCTGGTGGCACTGGGCTTCGCGGACTTCCGCCGGCTGCGGGACGTCTTCCGCGAGCGACACGGGACCGTGCTGCGGGAGTACGTGGACAGCGCTCCGCCGCCCGGCGGAGAAGACGGCCAGGACAGCCTGCGCCGCTGGCAGGAGGGGACTTGGCGGTCCTACCGGGCCGAGTACGAGAAGTGCATGCCGCCGCTGCCGGAGGTGCGCGAGTGAAGACGGGCGACGTGATCGGCGGCTACCGGGTCGTCACCGAGCCGACCAACGCCGGCGGCGGCAAATGCATGTGGGCCTTCGCCGAAAGGGACGGCAGGGAGTACTTCCTCAAACGCTTCCTCGAACCCAAACGCCCCCGTGAGGGCTCCGGCAGCGCGGCGAGTCGGCGGGTCCGGCTGGAGGCGTGCCGTGACTTCGAGGACCGACACAACAGCATCATGCGACTGCTGCGGCCGGACGCTCCCGGCGCGGGCAACCTCGTCCTCGCGACCGACTTCTTCCACGAGGGCAGCACCTACTACAAGGTGACCGAACGGATCGACATCACCAGCCTGGACCGGCCGCAGTCGCTCGACCCCCGCCGGAAGTCGGTGCTGCTGAAGACGCTGGGGACCAGCCTGCGACTGCTGCACACCATCGACGTGGTGCACGGCGATCTGAAGCCGGCCAACGTCTTGGTGCAGAAACGGAAGAAGGCGGCGTTCCACACGGCGAAGCTCATCGATTTCGACGACTCATACCTGGCCGGGAACCCCCCGGGGCGGGAGGAGGTCGCGGGAGACTCGCTGTACGGGGCGCCGGAATGGCGGCGCTATGTGCAGGGCGACGAGTCCGTCGAGGGCCGGGACCTGACCACGGCCGTGGACATCTTCGCGCTGGGCCTGATGACCCACTATTACCTGACCGGCTCGCTGCCCGGGTACGACGCCCGCTTCGGTTCTCCGGCGGACGCCGTCATCGCGGGCGATCCGCTGGTGGTCGACGAGCGGCTGGATCCCTCGGTCCGGAACCTGGTGCGAGCCATGACGGCGCCCGATCCGGGTGCCCGTCCCACCGTGGCCACCTTCCTGGCGGCGCTCCAGGACCCTCAGGTCTGCGCCCTGGTCAAGCCGCGCCCGAAGCGCGAAGCCGAGGACGCCGGAGGGAGCGGTGGGCGCGTCGGGAGCCGCCTCCGGATCAACCTGCCCAGCGGTCCCGAGTCCGCTCGACCGGCGGACACCGAGGCGGACGTGGCGGCCGAGGCGTCGCGGAGGTCCAGAGTCCGCATCAACCTCGGTGGCCGGCCCGCCGACCGTTCGGACACCCCTTCCACCGCTTAGTCGGACAGCCGAATCACCGGAGACGAGGAAAAGGACCGTGAGCGGAAGCATCGAGAAGTACCAGGGAAATCTGCGGTACGCCGTGGACATCGTCATGTGCATCGACACCACGGCGAGCATGACCCCCGTGCTGGAGACCGTGAAGAAGAGTTCCCTCCAGTTCCACCAGCGGCTCGACACGATGATGGCGAGCAAGGGCAAGGCGATCAGCCAACTGCGGCTGCGGGTGATCGCCTTCCGGGACTTCGGCGACGACCCGGCCACCGCGATCGAGCAGACGGACTTCCTGCTGCTTCCCCAGCAGGCGGCGGAGTTCGAGCAGTTCGTCCGCGGCCTCAAGGCGAGGGGGGGCGGTGACGTTCCCGAGTCCGGCCTTGAGGCGCTGGCCCTGGCGATCAACTCCCCGTGGGAGAGGGGCCTCGACCGGCGGCGCCACGTCGTCGTGATGTTCACGGACGCGCCCGCGCACCCGCTCGGCACGGTGGGCGCCTCCGCGCAGAACTACCCGCCGAACATTCCGCGCAGCATGGACGCCCTCTTCGAGCAGTGGGGCTACGCGCGCAGCCAGACCGCGGTCATGGAGCAGTCGGCCAAGCGGCTCGTCCTGTTCGCGCCGGAGGAGGAGCCCTGGAAGGAAGCCATCGGGGAGGAATGGGACCTCACCCTCCACTTCCCCTCCAGGGCGGGAGAGGGCCTGGAGGAGTTCGAGATGGACGAGATCATCGAGACGATCGCGAACAGCCTGTGAGGCCGACGCTCAGATTTCAAGGTGTGGACGTCCTGCTGACCGCCGCCGGGCAGCGGCTGCTCTTCTCCTGGGGTCCCCGGGGCACCGACGGGTTCCTCTCGCTGCCGGCCGGGCGGTGCGTCTCGGTGACCGCGCGCCCGGTGGGCGGTGACGGCAGCCTCAGCCTGGAGTTCGGCTTCCTCCCCACGCGGCCGGGTGGCGGCAGCGGCCTCGTCGCCGTCCGTATGACGGTCGCCGTGGACCGGGCGGAGGCGGCCAGGCGGTTCGTCGCGGAGCTGGCACGCGAGCATCGCATCACGCATGTGTCCTGGCCACCGCCTCCCGGCCGCGTACCGCGCGATCACCCCGACTGGCTCAACGCTCCCGCCTCCCCGGCGACGGAAGCCCTCCTCGCCTCCGTCCTGGAACGACTCGCCGGGGCGGAATCGTGAGCCGGAAAGCCCTGGGAGGGGAGGGAGAGGGAGACGCCGCGCCCCCGCCGACGTGGCGGTGCTCGGCGTGCGACACGTTCAACGGCGCCGGGAACCGACTGTGCGACATCTGCGACACGCCGAGGACCGTGACTCCCAAGCCCTCTCCCCCGAAGCCGAGACCGGAGCCGGAGCCCGCCCCTCCTCCGAAGAAGCCGCCGTCGCACGGCACGAGCGGGAGTGGGAGCGCCTCGGGCGGGCCGGTCAAGGTGGTGGTCTGGCACTGCCGCAGATGCGTGGCGCGCAACACCGGTGAGGACACCGCCTGCCGTGCCTGCGGCACCCCCCGGTTGTCCCACGAGGAACGGGGACCGGCGGACATCGGCACGCTCGTCGCCGGGCCGGATGCCGTTGCCTTGCTGAGGGAGCTCTTTCCCGATCTGGTCAACCCGGACGGCAGCCTGCGGGGCACTCCGCCCGGTCACCTGAATCCCGTCCTGGACATGCTCGCGTCGGCCCGTCCACCCTCTCCGCCGCCGCCCGCCCCCCGCCCGGGAGTCGACACACTGGAACTCACACGCGGGCAGCAACTGGCGGGCTGCGGATGCCTCCTGGTCATCGCGGCGGTGGTCGTCGGCCTGCTTGTCCTGCTGGCGATGTGGATCACCAAGTGATCCGCGAGGCCGGGGGATCACTCCCCCAGCATGCACAGGTCGTCCGTGGTGATCGTCGTGGTGACCAGCAGATCGGTGATCAGATTGTGGTTGAGCGCGTTCCCGATCGGCGGGGGGATCTCCTCCTCAAGGAGCCCGGGAACGCCGTGATCCCTGCTGAGCCGCCTGCGCACCTTGTCGACGACGTGAGCGGCCCGCTTGGGAGTCCAAGCCTCGCCCGGCCGCAGCCGACCGAGTTCGAAGGCGAGCTGGGCCCAGGTCAGTGGCTGCGGCTGGAAGTCGTTGCGCAGGTAGCGCTGGGCGAGGCAGACGAGCACCAGCCTCTCCTGCTCGTTCAGCTTTCGCGCGTCGCCTTCACGCGTTTCCCCCTCCGGGTCCTGCGCGGTCCGCACGGTCGGTGACGGCTCCGGCGCGGCGATCCGGACCTCCAGGAGGTGCTCCTGCCGGGGAGCGACGATGAACAGCGGCGTGTATCCCGTCGGCAGCTCCGCCCGGTGCCCACCGAGCAACAGCCGTGAGCCGGGGAAACGGACGGGCAGGGTACCGGTGTTGCGCAGCACCCAGCGCGAGGACTCCCGCGTGATCAGCCCGTGCCTCCGGCTGACATAGGTGTCGCCCGCGCCGACGCAGACGTGGACGTCCGGCGCGTTGCGCCCGAACAGCACCCGGAAGTCGGCATCCGGCGCCACCCTGAGGCCGCCGTTCGTCCCCAGCACGAAGAGGGTGCCCGGCTGGGCCGGGGGAAGCCCCCGGCTGAGGCTGCCGATTCCCTTCGGCAGGAAGTCGACCTTGCTCGTCTCCATCGCCATGACGGGATGTTCTCCTGCTCTCCCGGCTCTCCCCCGTTGCCCACCCTCGCTACGCGACCGGCGCCGACAACGCTAGCCGCCCGCGCCGGGGAGGGGTCCCGGGAAGGTTGTGGCGCCGCCCGTGTCCACGTCGGAGGGGTACGAGAAGAAAGGCATCGTCGCGCTGGGATACCGCTCGTCCCTGAGCCTGGACCCGTCCAGGTACACCCGAATCCTCACCTTGCCCGAGGCGATCGTGAGACGGACGCGCCAGTCGACGCCTCCCCGCTCCCGCGGCACCTCCACGGTCGTCCGCCAGGGCAGGGCCACGTTCTTCAGCCGGGTGAACTCACCGTTCACCGCGTAGTCCAGCGACGTGAGCGGGCCGCCGTCGCCGGTGACCACGAGCCTCAGCACGGCGGGCTCCGCCGTGGGAGAGGGCGATGGAGTGGGGGCGGAGGGCGATGGAGCGGAGGCGGAGGCCGCGGGCGCGGCACCCGCAGTCGCCCGGGAGGGGGCCGACTCCGACTCGGGCGGCCGCTCGTCCTCGGCCGGCTGCCCCCCGTCCGAGGTCGCGGCCAGGACGGCGGTCACGCCCGTGGCCGCGGCCAGGACGGCGGCGCCCCCGGTGAGCAGCAGGCGCCGCCGCGGCGTCGGGAGCGGGGGCGGGGGCGTCGGGGGGTTGTCCGACGCGCTCGCCTCCAGGTCGATGGCCGCCATGACGGGCGGTGGGAGCCAGGCGGCGCCGGGCGGTTCCGCGTCCCGCGCCGCCGGGACCAGACACGCGGTCAACTCGGCGGCGGTCGGCCGGGCCGTCGCGTCGGGCTCCCGGCAGGCCGCGATCAGCGCGCTCAGCGTCTCGTCGCCGCACCCCTGCCCGCCGTGGGCGTACTCCAGCGTCGCGCCGAGCGAGTAGATGTCGCTCGGCGGGCCCGCGTGGCCCGCCACCTGCTCCGGTGACATGAACCCCCAGGAACCCGCGGACCCGGCGGGCAGTGTGCCCGCCGCGATGCCGAAGTCGATCAGCCGTGGCCCGTCGGCGGTCAGCAGCACGTTCGCCGGTTTGACGTCCAGGTGGACGATCCCGGCGCGGTGGAGCGCGGCGAGTGCCTCCGCGAGCCACGCGGCCAGTCGCCGCACCGAGGCGGGGGGCAGCGGGCCGAACCTCTCCACCGCATCGCGCAGCGAGATCGACGGCAGGAACGCGGTGGCCATCCAGGGCACGTCGGCGTCCGGATCCGCGTCGAGGAACGGCGGGCTGTGCACACCGCCCGCCGCCCGGGTGGCCGCCGCCTCACGCCGGAAACGGTCGCGGTGCTCAGGTTCGCGGGCGAGTTCGGCGTGCAGCACCTTGACCGCCACCACCCGTCCGCCCCTGGAGCGTCCCAGGTAGACGACGGCCGTGCCGCCCGTGCCGATGCGCGCCAGGATCCGGTGGGACCCGACAGCGCGGGGGTCGCCCCGCTCAAGAGGATGCACGCGGGCCTCCGTTCGGCAGGGCGGGCGGGCTGACGGCCTCGACGTGCCCGTCCCACGAGCCGATGAGCACCAGCCCGTCGACGGCCAGCGCCCCGGAACCGGCGCTGACGTCGGACTCCGCACCACCGGTGGAGCCGGTCGCGTCGGCGCCGTGGGTCCACAGCACGCGGCCGTCGGCGGCGTCGAGCGCGTACACCGTCCGGTCGCTGCCGCCGACCCACAGCGTGCCGTCGGACAGGCCGAGCGTGGTCGCCTCGCCGACCCGGCGTGACCACACCCGCGTGCCCGTCCCGGTGCGGAGCGCGCGGACGTCGCCGTCCACGTGGTCCACGTAGAGCAGCCCGCCTCCCGAGCGGCGCACGGAGCTGCGGTAGTCGATGAACGTGTGCCAGGCGGGCTTCCCGTCGTCGGCGCGGATCGCGAACAGGGTCCCGAAGGTGTCGCGGTAGAAGACCATGTCGTCGCCGATCATGGGGTACTGGGCGGGGTCCTTGGCCTTGCGCGTCCACCTCGTGCGGCCGCTGCGCGCGTCGAGCGCGGTCAGCAGCCGCTCGTCCACCGTCACCACGAGGCCGCGGCCCGCGGTGATCGTCATCGCCCTGGACGGGACGGTCCACCGCGGCCGCCCGTCCTTCGCGTCCATCGCCCTGATCCCGCCGCCAGCGATGGCGTAGACCAAGGATCCGGTGGCCGCCAGCCCCCACACGAAGCCGCTGAACGGCGGGCGGTACGTCCACCGGGTGTCGCCCGAGTCCGGCTCGATGGCACGGAGGACCGAGACGTCCCCCTCGCGTGGGTCCACCGCGTACACCGTGTCCGGGCCGACCGTGGCCCTGCCCGTGAGGCCGTCGTCGGCGGGGCGCGACCACATCTCCTTCCCCGTCCGCGGATCCACGGCGCGGACTTTCTCGTCCCCGCTGTGCGCGGCCAGCACCGCCCCGCCGGCGCGGTACAAGGTCGGACGGCCGAACGCCTGGTCCAAGCGCATGACCTTGGCCCGCCAGCGTGTGACGGCCCTCGGCGGTGGGGCCGTGGCCTGAGGCGTCGAGTCGGCGGAGGAGGACAGGGACGAGGAAGGGGAAGGGGAGGCACTGGAAGGGGCCGCCCCGTCGCCCGCCGGCAGCGCCTTTCTTCCCAGCACCCCAGCGGCACCGGCGACCACGGGCACGGCGACCGCGGTCAAGAGCAGCCTGCGGCGGTCCGGCCCGCGCGCGCCCGGGGTGCGCGGGGGCGCGACCCCAGGGCCGCCGGGAGGCGCGGCCGTCGCCGCTGCCGGATCCGCGGTCGGGTCGTCCGGCCGTGCCGCCCCTTGCTCCGGCACACCGAACACAGCCGCCGCCCCCATGGAGGTCGCCGTGTACGGCGGGAATCCGGGGCGTGCGACGCGCCGGTCTATCGCTTCCGCCAGTGGCGCGGGCAACCAGCGGGTGCCCCGCACCGAGACCGCGGGCTCGCCGAGCCGGTCCAGCAACTCGGCGGCGGACGGGCGCCGCCCCGGCTCCCTGCGCAGGCAGTCCGTGACGAGCGCGCGCAACGCGCGGTCCGTGAGCCCACCCAGAGCCGGGCGCGCCTGCCGCACCCGTTCCAGCGTGGCCGCCCTGTCCTCGGCCCGGAACGGCTCCTGTCCCGTCGCCGCGAACGCCAGCACGGCGCCGAGCGAGAACATGTCACCGGCCGGTCCGGCGGCACCACCCGAGGCCTGCTCCGGCGACATGAAGCCCGGCGTGCCGAGGGCGGTGCCGGGAACGGTGATCGCGGTGGCGTCTTCCAGCCGGGCGATCCCGAAATCGATCACGCGGGGGCCGTCCGCGGTCAGCAGGATGTTCTCCGGCTTCAGGTCCCGGTGGGCGAGGCCCGCCCGGTGGATGCCGGCCAGTGCCTCGGCCAGGGCGGCGGCCAGGAGGCGCACCGTGTCCGGAGGCAGCCCGCCGGAGGCCCCGACCGCCTCGCGCAGGGACAGCCCCGGCAGGTAGTCCATGACGAGCCACGGCGTCTCGGCCTCCGGGTCGGCCTCCAGCAGCGGGGCAGTGAACGCGCCGGTCACCGTGCGGGCGGCCGCCACCTCGCGGCGGAAGCGGGCGCGGTAGCGGGCGTCCCGGGCGAAGCCTCCGAACATCGTCTTGACCGCGACCATCCGACCACCCGGCGAGCGACCGAGGTAGACGACGCCCATCCCGCCCGATCCCAGGCGGCCCAGCAGCCGGTAGTCGCCCACGCGGTCCGGGTCGCCCGGTTGTAGCGGCTGCACGATCCCCCCTTCCCACCGCCGAACGCCTCTCACGCCGTCGGGGGTGGGTCCCGACGGCGCGAGACGGCCTGCGCGGAACGGCTTCGCACGACTGTAGCCCCCTCCACCCGCGCCGTTCACCGGCCACACGCGTGCTGTGACGCCGGGCCACGACCTGTGCCTGACACCAGGTGGCCGTGCCCCGGCGGGCACCGGGGGTGAGGTGCTTCAGGCGACGGACGGGCCGGCCCGAGGCAGATGCCTGCGCCATGGAGTCCGGCCAGGTGGATGGTCGCGGTCTTCTCGTACCGGGTCGCGATTCGTCGCCCGCCGGTGGACACCGCGTCCTGGCCACCCGACCCACCCGCTCGTCGACGCGGCATGCCGGCGAGCCGGTGCGCGGCATCCCGCGCCGGGCAGCCGACGCCGACGAGGGTGGCGTGGGCCGGGCCGGTTGCGGCGGGGTGAACACCGGCCGGACGGTGAGCAACCCAGCGTCGCGGACCGGCGGTACGGCGGCGCGTCAGGGCCCGGACGTGCTCGCCCTCACCGTCGGGCCGGCCGGCCGGGGAGGGGAGCGCTCGCCGTGCTCACCGATGCGCTCGTAATCCACGCCATGTACGCTGCCACCGCGGAAGTTCACCCCGGACGCCGTCTGGTTCGCAGTACTCGCCGCTCTGGGTGGCGCCCCGGGTACCGGACCGGTACTCGGCGTCGCCGGTGTGGCCGTCGTCGGTGGATGTGCGCACCGACCGCTGGTGCATCCGGGCGCGGTACTCGGCACGGTAGGGCGCGTTCGGCCACCAGCACGGTGAAGCCGAGGTTCCACGCCACCGGGCCGACCGTCACCTCGGCGGTCCGGTGGGCGGCCACGGTGACCGCGCGGCTGCAACAGCGCCGGGGGGGCGAACGACTCACTTTGTCCGAGGCGAGGAAGCCGGTCGGCGTCACCGACCGCGAGCTGCCGGAGGTGCTGTTGCCGACGGCCTTGGGCCGGGAGCCGGCTCTCCTCCGGTGAACGGCGTGCAAGGAGAACATCCCCCTCATGAACAACCCCACCAACGGCAGACGCCGCGGGCGTCACCGCCGCCGCTGGACCGCCACCGGTCTGATGCTCGGTGTTCCGGCCATCGTCGTACCGTACTTCCTGTTCGTGCAGGAGGACTCGCAGGCCGCCGTGACGGTCGACGGGAGTGCCTACTACCGGCTGGTTTCCGTGCACAGCGGCAAGGTGATGGACGTCAACGCCTTCTCCACCGCCGACGGCACCCGTATCCAGCAGTGGACCGACCAGAGCACCGCCAACCAGCAGTGGAAGCTGAAGCCCGCCGGGAACGGCTACTACGAGCTGGTGAACCGCAACAGCGGCAAAGTGCTGGGCATAGCGGGTGGTTCGACCGCCCGGGCAGCCGCCGCCGAGCAGCAGACCGACAGCTCCTCCGCCTCCCAGGAGTGGCGGATCGACGAGGTGGGCGGTTCCGGCGCCGTCACCTTCACCTCCCGCAAGAGCGGCCTGGTCCTGGATGTCTCCGGGGGCTCCAAGGCCGACGGCGGGAAGATCATCCAGTGGCCCGGCAGTGGCACCGCCAACCAGCAGTGGAAGCTGGTGAAGATGGGCGCGACCCAGGCGGGAGGGGCCGGCGGGGCGCAGAGCACGGCCGCGGCCGGACCGTATGTGTGGAAGAACGTCCAGGTGGTGGGGGGTGGTTACGTCACCGGGCTGGTGTTCAACCCGCGCGAGAAGGGCCTGCTGTACGCGCGCACCGACATGGGCGGCGCCTACCGCTGGGACACCGCGGCCAAGCAGTGGGTCCCGCTGACCGACTGGCTCGGTGAGAAGGACTGGAACCTGCTGGGCATCGACTCGGTGGCGACCGACCCCGTCGACCCCGCCCGGCTCTACCTCGCGACGGGCACCTACACCAACGACTGGGCGGGCAACGGCGCGATCCTGCGCTCCACCGACCGGGGCCGCACCTTCAAGCGCACCGACCTGCCCTTCAAGCTGGGCGCCAACGAGGACGGCCGCGGGGCGGGCGAACGGCTCGCGATCAACCCCGCGGAGAACGGCACCCTGCTGCTGGGCACCCGCAAGAACGGCCTGTGGCGCAGCACCGACCACGGCGTGACCTGGAGTCAGGTCTCCTCGTTCCCCGTCAAGGACGGGGCGAGCAGCGGCGGGGGCATCTCCTTCGTGACGTACGGCCCGGCCGGAAGCAAGACGGTCTACGTCGGCGTCGCCGACAAGTCCACCTCCCTCTACCGCTCCACCGACGGCGGCGGCACCTGGCAGGCCGTCTCCGGTCAGCCCACCGGCGAGCTGCCGCAGCACGGCGTGCTCTCCGGTGACGGCTCGCTGTACCTGACGTACACCAACACCCTCGGACCCAACGGCGTGACCGCGGGCTCGGTGTGGAAGTACACGCCGGCCGACGGGGCGTGGAAAAACGTTTCTCCATCCCAGGGCAACTACGGGTTCTCCGGTCTGGCCGTCGACCCGCGGAAGCCGTCCACGGTGATGGTCACCACCCTCGGCCGCTGGTGGCCCGAGGACGAGATCTACCGGTCCACCGACGGCGGCAGGACCTGGAAGGCACAGGCCGCGATATCGAAGCGGGACGCCTCCGCCGCTCCCTACGTCGGTACCGGCACCGGGCACTGGATGACCGCCCTGGCCATCGACCCCTTCGACTCCGGGCACGTGCTGTACGGCACCGGCAGCGGCATCTGGCGCAGCACGGACGCCTCCGCCACCGACAGCGGCGGCACCAGCCACTGGGTCGTGGGGTCCCGAGGGCTGGAGGAGACCGCGCTGCTGGACGCGATCGCCCCGCCCGGCGGCGCCACCGTCATCTCCTCCATGGGTGACCTGGGCGGTTTCCGCCACGACTCCCTGACGAAGGTGCCCGCCGGGCGGCTGAAGAACCCGATGATGACCAACAGCACCGACATTGATTTCGCCCAGTCCAAGCCCGCGATGATGGTCCGCGTCGGCCGTGGCGGCGAGCAGGACGGTGCCTACTCCACCGACGGCGGCAGCACCTGGACCGGCTTCAAGTCGGAGCCGGTGGGCAGCGCCGACACCGGCCGGGTCGCGCTCTCGGCGGACGGCTCCGCGATCGTCTGGACCCAGGCGGGCCAGGCCCCGTACCGCTCGACCGACAAGGGGGCGAGCTGGTCGAAGGTCAGGGGCCTGGGCACCGATGCCGTGGTCGTCGCCGACCGCTCCTCGGCCAAGACCTTCTACTCACTGGCCAACGGCACGCTCTACGCCAGCACCGACGGCGGTGCGACCTTCACCGCCCGCGCCACCAACCTGCCCACCGGCCGGCTCACGGCCGTCCCCGGCAGCACCGGCGACCTGTGGATCGCCGGCGGCGCCAAGGGGCTGCTGCACTCCACCGACGGCGGCCGCACCTTCACCACACTCAAGTCGGTGCAGTCCGCCTCCGCCCTCGGCTTCGGCAAGGCCGCACCGGGCGCCTCCTACCAGGCCATGTACATGATCGGTACGGTCAAGGACGTCACCGGAGTCTTCCGCTCCACCGACAAGGGCGCCACCTGGCTCCGCGTCAACGACGACGCCCACCAGTGGGGCGGTATCGGCGGCACCGGTGTCATCACCGGCGACCCCGATACCTACGGCCGCGTGTACGTCGGCACCAACGGACGCGGCCTCCAGTACGGCGACCCGTCCTGACCCCAACGCCCGAACGGGGCCGCAGGCACGACTGCCTGCGGCCCCGCCACGTCTGCGGGAGCTCGCCGAGACGCGGGCCGGGTCGCTGCACCGGCAGGGCGTCCCTCGTTCCCCCCTCGGGGCTGTGGCGTGCGCCGGGGTCCCTTCGTTCTCACCGGCGGCTGTGCCGCGACGACATCGCCGAGCGGCTCCTCGCAGCGGTCGGGGCAGAGGACGACGACTGAGCCCCGGGCCACGCCCCGTCCACCGTCCGGTCCTCAGTCCCCCTGCGGTCCGCCGAACTCCAGCCGTATCACCGCGTACGTCTCGCCGTCCCTCGGCGGGCGGGTCCAGGAGCGGGTGGTGAAGGTGTGGAGGCGGCCGTGGGTGAGGGCGTGGTGGGGGAGGGTGACGTTGAACTGCTGGGTGACCGCTTCCAGGAGGAGGGGTTCCGGGTTGGGGTGGGGGAAGAAGCGGGTCGGGTTCAGGGAGTCGGGTATGTCGCCGGTGCGGTGCGTTCTGCCGTTGAGGTGGGTGAAGGCGTACTGCTCGGTGCCGTTCTCGGCGACTGAGAGGTGGAAGAAGGGGTCGCCGTGCCAGGAGCGCAGGCCGCTCCAGAGGACGACCGCGCGGGTGCCGGTGGAGGCGGGGGCGGCGGGGGAGACGAAACGCTGGGCGTCGAAGGGGGCGGGGTCGTCGTCGAAGGCGAAGGACCAGTGGGGGCCGGCTCGGCCTACCGCCATGAGGGCCTTGTCGTCGTAGGAGGAGGACTCGGTGCGGTTGTGCCGCAGGCTGCTTTGCGCCTCCCAGAGGGTCATGGGGGCGTTGAGGGGCGTGTCGGGGGCGTCGGCGAGGCGGGCGGGGACGTCGTGCGGCTCGACGCCTTCCAGCAGGACGAAGCGGTATGAGGTGCGGTCGCTGAAGGGGTCGGGCTCGGCGAGCCAGGTGAGGCCGGGTGGGTTGAGGGCGGGAGTCGCGGGCGGGGGTGCTGCCGGGTGCCCGCCTCTCGGGGTGGAGAGGAGTTCGCGGCCGCGCTCGGGGGTGAGCAGGGGCCCGAGGAGGGGGTCGGCCAGCCAGCCGAGGGGGGCCAGGTGGTCGGGGCCCAGGGGCTGCCACACGGGCAGGGCGTCCAGCAGGGTGCGCCAGGCGGTGTCGGTGTCGGCCCAGCGGGCCAGGTCCCGGGCCTGTTCGACGGCCTCGCCGAAGGGGCCGGGCGGCGTGTAGCGGTAGGTGCCGCGGCGTACCTGCTCCAGTGTGGTGCGGGCGTGCGCCATCAGGTCGTCGGAGGCGCCGCGCAGGTGGAAGGAGAGCACGGAGTCGTCCCCGTGGGAGTGGGCGGCGTGCTCGGCCGTCAGCGGGGGGAGCAGTTCGGGGGCGTAGCGCGGGTCCGTCGCCAGGCCCTCGAAGTACGCCGTGTGGGTCTGCCCGAGCAGGTGGCGCAACTGGTCGCCCAGTCCGGTGGCTCGCGGCCTGCCGTACCTGGCGGCCTCGTCCAGGGCTCGGAGGGACTGCTCCCACTCGCCGCGCAGCGCGTCCCGGCGGGCCTGTTCGACCAGGGCGTCCAGCTCCCGGGTGGTGTCGTTGGTGAACTCCGGCTCGTCTTCGCCCGGGTCTGCCCGCAGGCTGTGGAACTCGCGGTGCATCTCCCGCATGAACTCCAGGAAGTTCGGGTGCCGCTCGGGCGGTGCGGCGCGCCAGCTCGCCCACGTGTACACGGCCCACTCGCCGTGCTCGTCCACGTCCTCGGGGTCCATCAGGACGTGGGTGGCGTCGGACTCCACGTCCAGTTGCAGGCCGCGGTGCCAGATCTCCACCTCGTCCCGCTCCTCGGGGGTGGCGTCGTCGTCGAGGTACTCGCCGAGGATGTCGGCGAGGCCGGACTCGTTCTCGTGCCAGCGCGCGGCCTCGGTCCCGGCGAGCAGCCACACGAATCCGCCGGCGTGCCGCCACCCGTCGCTGACCTTGAGGAATTCCCGGTACGAGGGGGGCATCCGCCGGCCGAGGCGCTCCTCCATGGCGGCGATCCGCTCCTCGGAGGCGGGCGGGAGGCCCAGCCACCGGGCCTGCCGCGCGGCCTCGTCGTCCGCGTCGCGCGCCTCGCCGGCGGGCAGGGAGTCCGCCCACTCGGCGCTCCACCTGTGCAGGAAGGGCCGCCAGTCGAACGGCGTGGTGTCGGTCATGCGGGCGATGCTGTCACCCGCCACCGACAGGGGCCGGGGGCGGCGGGCGGGCAGGCTCCGGACGGGGGCCCGGCTTCGGTCGCGCCGTCGGTTATGGTGCGACCTCGGGCGCTGCCGGACGGGGGCGGCGGATAAGGGGAGTCTCGCGGTGTCTGATCTGGGGCGGCTCGTCGCCGGCCGGTACCTGCTGGTGGAGCGTGTGGGCAGCGGCGGCATGGGCACGGTGTGGCGTGCGGAGGACCAGTTGCTCGGCCGCCACGTCGCCGTGAAGAAACTGCACATCCAGCCGCATCTGCACGACGACGAGGTGAGCAGGCTGTACGAGCGCACGCGCCGCGAGGCCCGCAGCGCCGCCCGGATCGCCCATCCCAACGTGATCACGGTGCACGACGTCGTCGACGACGAGGGGCTGCCGTGCATCGTCATGGAGTACGTGCCGTCCACCACGCTCGGCGACGTCCTCGATCAGCGGGGTGCCCTGGCGCCCGCCGACGCGGCCGGGATCGGCCACGCCATGGCCGCGGCGCTGCGGGCCGCCCACGACGCGGGGGTGCTGCACCGGGACGTCAAGCCGGCCAACGTCCTGCTGGGGGACGACGGGCGGATCGTGCTCACCGACTTCGGGATCGCCATGGAGTCGGGCACCTCCTCGCTGACCAGGACCGGGGAGCTAATCGGTTCCCTGCTGTACCTGGCGCCGGAGCGGCTCAGGAGCGGGGGCACCGAGCCCGGCCCGGCGTGCGACCTGTGGTCGCTGGGGGCGACGCTGTACCGGATGGTGGAGGGGCGGCACCCGTTCCGCCGGGAAACCGCGATCGAGACGGCGTACGCCATCGCCGCCGACCCGCCCGAGCCCCCGCGCAGCGCCGGGGAGCTGACGGCGGTGATCGAGGGCCTGCTGGTCAAGGACCCGGGGCGGCGGATGGACATCGACGAGGTGGAGCGCCTGCTGGACCGCGCGGCGGGGACCCGTCCGCTGCCCGCGGGAGCGCCGACGCGGCGGCAGCCCGCCGGCGCGACGGCGGCCACCCCGGAACGGAGCGGCGGGAGCGGGAGCGGGAGCGGGGGCAACGGCCGCCGCCGCCGGACGGTGCTGCTGTCCGCCGCGGCGGTGGCGCTCGCCGCCGGCGCGGCGGGCGGCGGCGCGCTGTGGTGGACGCAGCGCGGGGACGGGAGCAGCGGTGCCCGCGGTCCCGGCGGGAGCGCTTCGCCGTCCCCGTCGGGCGGACGCTCGTCCCAGGCGCCGGCTCCGGTGCCCGCCGGGTACCACCTGGAGGAGGTGGCCCCTGGCTACTCCGTGCCCGTGCCCGACGGCTGGACCCGCAAGGTGCTGTCCGGCGGCGAATTGGTGTTCGTGGACCCGACCGGGCTGGTGGGGCTGCGGGCCGACGCCGCCAGGTTCGCGGGCTCCGATCCGCTGCGGCACTGGCGGGAGACCGAGGAGGGGCAGACCCGCCGGGACAACAGGAACTACGAGCGGGTGCGGATGGACCCGACGACGTGGCGGGGGCGGCGCGCCGGGTACTGGGAGTTCACCTTCGACGGCCGGGTGCGCAAGTTCCGGGGGGCGGAGCTGGCCTTCCCCGGCGCCGACGGCACCCAGTACTCGGTCTACCTGTCCGCTCCGGACGCGCAGTGGGAGCAGTACCAGCCGGTCTTCGAGACGGCCGTGGAAGGCGTGCGGCTGGACGAGTAGCCGGTCCCGGGACAGGGCGCCGCCCGGAACGGCTCGCGTGTGCGGCGGCTCCCCGGCGCCTGCCCCGGGTCGGGTGACGCGGTTGACCGCGGCGGCCGGGGGCGGCTGTGGGAGGGTGGCCGGGTGACGTCGTTGGAGGACCTCGTCCGGCTGCGCCGGGCCCGTGACCTGATGGACCGCGACTACGCGCAGCCGCTGGACGTGCCGGCGCTGGCGCGGGTGGCCCTGATGTCCACGGGCCACTTCGCCCGCAGCTTCCGCGCCGCCTTCGGGGAGACGCCGTACAGCTACCTGATGACGCGGCGCATCGAGCGGGCCAAGGCGCTGCTGCGGCGGGGCGACCTGTCGGTGACGGAGGTCTGCTTCGCGGTGGGCTGCACCTCGCTGGGGTCGTTCAGCTCGCGGTTCACCGAGCTGGTCGGCGTCAGCCCGAGCGCGTACCGGGCCCGCTGCCACGACGAGGGCGCCGCCGTCCCGGCCTGCGTCGCCAAGATCCACACGCGACCGGTCAGGAATGGAGAAGCCAGGTCCGCGCCCCCGCCCCTAGCGTGACGGGCATGGACATCAACCTCTCCCAATGCTTCATCGCCGTCCACGACCACGACGAGGCGCTCGCCTTCTACCGGGACGCCCTGGGCCTTCAGGTGCGCAACGACGTCGGGTTCGAGGGGATGCGCTGGGTGACCGTCGGGTCGCCGGCCCAGCCGGACGTGGACATCGTCCTCGAACCGCCGCTGGCGGACCCCAACGCCTCGCCCGCCGACCGCCGGGCCGTGGCGGAGCTGCTGGCGAAGGGCCTGCTGCGCGGAGTGATCTTCCGGACCGACGACTGCGACGCCGCCTTCGAGCGCGTCCGCGCCGCCGGCGCCGAGGTGCTCCAGGAGCCCACCGACCAGCCGTACGGCGTCCGCGACTGCGCCTTCCGCGACCCCTCGGGCAACATGGTGCGGCTCAGCCAGGCCCGCGAGCAGTGAACCCCTGACCCGCGGGCCGGGCGCTACCCTGTCGGCGGCCCCGCGCCGAGCCCGGCCGGCCGCGGGGTGAACGAGATGCCCGGCCGCGCGCCGACGCGCCGCGGCCGCCGGCCGGTCCGACGCCCCGGCGGGCCCCCGCGGCGCCCGGCGGGCGGGGACCCCCGGGCGCCGCGAGCCTTCGCGGCGGGACCGCACGCGACTGTTCGAGGTTCGTCAGATCGAGCCGGGCGATGCCGGCGGAGACCGCGAGCGCGGCCCGCCCAACGGATGGAGACACGATGAGCACGGCCACGGGGACGGAAGACACGCGATCGCCCGCGTCGCACACCGCCGACAGCCACGATCTGATCCGCGTGCAGGGGGCGCGGGAGAACAACCTCAAGGACGTCAGCGTCGAGATACCCAAGCGCCGGCTGACGGTGTTCACCGGCGTGTCCGGCTCGGGCAAGAGCTCGCTGGTGTTCGGCACGATCGCCGCGGAGTCGCAGCGGCTGATCAACGAGACCTACAGCGCGTTCGTGCAGGGCTTCATGCCGGCGCTGGCGCGGCCGGAGGTCGATCTGCTGGAGGGGCTGACCACGGCGATCGTCGTCGACCAGGAGCGGATGGGCGCCAACTCCCGCTCCACCGTCGGCACCGCCACCGACGCCCACGCGATGCTGCGGATCGTCTTCAGCCGGCTCGGGGAGCCGAGCGCCGGGCCGGCGTTCCACTACAGCTTCAACGTGCCCGCCGGGGCCTGCCCGCGCTGCGAGGGCATGGGCAGCGTCACCGACATCGACCTGAGCCGGCTCTACGACGACAGCAAGTCGCTCGCCGAGGGCGCGATCACCGTCCCCGGCTACACCGCGGACGGCTGGCTGGTGCGGACCTTCATCGGGTCGGGCTTCCTCGACCCGGACAAGCCGATCCGCGACTACACCGAGGCGGAGCTCCAGGACTTCCTGTACCGCGGGCCGACCAAGGTGAAGATCGAGAGCATCAACATGACCTACGAGGGGCTGGTCCCCCGGGTCCAGAAGTCCTTCCTGTCCAAGGACCGGGAGGCGCTGCAACCGCATCTGCGGGCGTTCGTGGACCGGGCGGTCACCTTCACCGCCTGCCCCGAGTGCGGCGGCAGCCGGCTCAACGAGGCCGCCCGTGCCTCGCGGATCAACGGCGTCAACATCGCCGACGCCTGCGCGATGCAGATCAGCGACCTGGCCGAGTGGGTCCGCGGCCTGGCGGCGCCGTCGGTGGCGCCGCTGCTCGGCACCCTCCAGCAGACCCTGGACTCGTTCGTGGAGATCGGTCTCGGCTACCTCTCGCTGGACCGGCCCTCGGGCACGCTGTCGGGCGGCGAGGCGCAGCGCACCAAGATGATCCGCCACCTCGGGTCCTCGCTCACCGATGTCACCTACGTCTTCGACGAGCCCACCACCGGCCTGCACCCGCACGACATCCAGCGGATGAACAACCTGCTGCTGCGGCTGCGGGACAAGGGCAACACGGTGCTCGTGGTGGAGCACAAGCCGGAGACGATCGCGATCGCCGACCACGTCGTGGACCTCGGCCCCGGCGCGGGCGCGGCGGGCGGCACCGTCTGCTTCGAGGGCACCGTCGAGGGGCTGCGGGCCAGCGGCACCCTCACCGGCCGCCACCTCGACGACCGGGCCGCGCCGAAGGAGACGGTGCGCACGCCCACCGGCACCCTGCCGATCCGCGGGGCGGCCACGCACAACCTGCGCGACGTGGACGTGGACATCCCGCTCGGGGTGCTGGTCGTCGTCACCGGGGTGGCCGGGTCCGGCAAGAGCTCGCTGATCCACGGGTCGCTGCCCGCGCAGGCGGAGGCGGCCGGCATGGGTGTGGTGTCGATCGACCAGGGCGCGATCCGCGGCTCGCGGCGCAGCAACCCGGCGACGTACACCGGGCTGCTCGACCCGATCCGCAAGGCGTTCGCGAAGGCCAACGGGGTCAAGCCCGCGCTGTTCAGCGCCAACTCCGAGGGCGCCTGCCCGCACTGCAAGGGCGCCGGGGTCATCTACACCGACCTGGCGATGATGGCCGGTGTCGCCACCACCTGCGAGGAGTGCGAGGGGAAGCGGTTCCAGGCGTCGGTGCTGCACCACCGGCTCGGCGGCCGGGACATCAGCGAGGTGCTGGCGATGTCGGTGACCGAGGCGGAGGAGTTCTTCGGCGCCGGCGAGGCGCGCACCCCGGCCGCGCACGCCGTCCTGCGCCGGCTCGCGGACGTCGGGCTCGGCTACCTCAGCCTGGGCCAGCCGCTCACCACGCTGTCCGGCGGCGAGCGGCAGCGGCTGAAGCTGGCCACCCACATGGCGGAGAAGGGCGGCGTCTACGTCCTGGACGAGCCGACGACCGGCCTGCACCTGGCCGACGTGGAGCAGTTGCTCGGGCTGCTCGACCGGCTGGTGGACTCCGGCAAGTCGGTGATCGTCATCGAGCACCACCAGGCGGTGATGGCGCACGCCGACTGGATCATCGACCTGGGTCCGGGCGCCGGGCACGACGGCGGCCGGATCGTCTTCGAGGGCACCCCCGCCGACCTCGTCGCCGCCCGCTCCACCCTGACCGGCGAGCACCTCGCGGCCTACGTCGGCGCCTGACGGGCGGCCCTCGCGGGCTCCGCGGTCACCGGGCGCGGCGGCGTGCCCGGTGGCCGCGCGGGCGGATGCGGCCGGTGCGCCGCGCTCCGCCGCGCCTGGGATCATCGGTGCGGGACACCCGGGAGGAGGCAGGCCGGTGAGCACGGTGGAGCGGGCTTTCGCCGTCGCGCTGTACGCGGACGGCGACGCGGAGCTCGACGCCGGGGCCTCGCTGCTCGCCGCCGACCCGGGCGCCGACGGCGAGCTCCGGCGGCGCGGCGAGGAGTTCGTGCGCCTGGCCTGGGAGCGGGGCTGGCAGCCCGCGGACGTGGTACGGCTGGTGCGGCGCGACCTGGGCGAGGCGCACCGGCGACTGGTCGCGGAGCTGATCGTCTCGCAGGTGGGGCGGTACGAGGTGCTGCCGCCCCGGTGGGACGCCCAGGTGCGGGAGCTGGCGGGGGAGCCGTACCGCGCCGACCGGTTCTCCCGGGCCTCGGCGCTGCTGGAGGTGTACCGGCTGCTGGTCCGGCTGCCCTCCGTGGAGCCGGTGGGGCCGGCCCCCGGCACCACCCCGCACCTGCCGCCCGCGGCCGGGGAGCCGCGGGTGCTGACGCGGATCCGCGCGCTGCTCGCCAAGGCGGAGGCGACGGGTTACCCGCCGGAGGCCGAGGCGCTCACCGCCAAGGCGCAGGAGCTGATGGCGCGGTACAGCGTGGACGAGGCGCTGCTCGCGGCGCGGGCGCACCGGGGGGACGCGCCCACCGCGTGCCGGATCGGCGTGGACTCGCCGTACGAGACGGCCAAGGCGATCCTGCTGGACGCCGTCGCCTCCGCCAACCGCTGCCGCGCGGTGTGGAACAGCGCGTTCGGCTTCTCCACCGTGGTCGGCTTCGAGGCGGACCTGGAGGGGGTGGAGCTGCTGTACACCTCGCTGCTGGTGCAGGGGATGACGGCGCTGACCCGGGAGGAGGCCAGGCAGCGCGCGGGCGGGCGCAGGCGCACCAAGACGTTCCGGCAGTCGTTCCTGATGGCGTACGCGTCCCGGCTCGGGGAGCGGCTGGCGGCGGCGAGCGGGAGCGTCACCGCCGCCGAGGAGGCGCTGCCGGTGCTGGCGTCCCGCGAGGTGGCGGTCGCCGACCACGCGGAGCGGATGTTCCCCGAGACGACGCGGACGCGGGTGCGCGGGGTGACGGACGAGGCGGGCTGGGAGCACGGCACGACGGCGGCGGACGGCGCGCACATGCCGCGCCGCCCGCCGCTGCCGTGACGGGCCGGCCCCCGCCGCCGGGCAGGGCCGCCGCCGCCGGACCGCCGCCCCGTCAGGCCAAGAGGGGCACGAAGCCGCCGCGGGCCGTGCCGCCGCCCGGCGGGCGGTCCCGGTCGAGGGTCTCCGGCAGGGCGTCCACGCAGGCCACCACCGCGCCCCCGGCCCGCTCGGCGTCGGCGCACCAGCCGGCCATGCCGCCCTCGCCGCCCTCGTGGAGCACGGGCGCGGTGAGAGCGGGCACGAGCACTCCCAGGTCCCCTGGGCCGTCCACCACGCACACGGTGAGGCGGGGGACGAGCGTCCACCCCTCGCACCGGGGTGCCCGTTCCGCGGGGGCGGTCAGCGGCGGGAGGGCGTCGTGGACGGGGGCGCCGGAGAGCAGGAGCAGGGGGGTGGCGCCCCGGACGAACAGGGTCTTCTCGGGAGGCAGCAGCATCGGGCCAGTGTCGCAGCCGGTGCGGCGGGGGGCTCAGATGCCCAGGCGGACGAGCATCTTGCCGGTGTTGGCGCCACGCAGGACGCCGAGGAGGGCGCCGGGGGCCTGTTCGAGGCCGTCCACGACGGTCTCCTCGGTGCGCAGGCTGCCCTCGGCGAGCCAGCCGGCGGCCTTGCCGATGTACTCGGGGAATCGGTGCAGGTGGTCGGAGACCAGCACCCCGCGCAGGGTGACGCGCTGGGTGGCCGCCCGGTACAGGTTGGTGGGGCCGGGCACGGGTTCGGTGGCGTTGTAGCCACTGACCATGCCGACCAGGGCGATCCTGCCGTGGGTGTTGATCGCGCCGATGGCGGCCTGGAGGTGGTCGCCGCCGACGTTGTCGATGTAGACGTCGATGCCCTCGGGCGCCAGCTCCGCGAGCTGGTCCGCCACCGATCCGGCCCGGTGGTCCAGGGCGGCGTCGAAGCCGAAGGTCTCCACCACGGTCCTGGTCTTGCGCGGCCCGCCGGCGGAGCCGATCACCTTCTTGGCCCCGAACAGGCGGGCCAGTTGGCCGGCGACGCTGCCGACGGCGCCGGCCGCGCCGGAGACGAACACCACGTCGCCCTCCCGCACCCGGGTGATGTCGGTGACCGCGAGGTAGGCGGTCAGGCCGGTGGGGCCGAGCGCGCCCAGGTAGTCCTGCGGGCGGGCCAGGTCCGTGTCCACGACGGTGGCCGCGGCGGCGTCCAGCAGGGCGTACTCGCGCCACCCCAGGAAGTGCGCGACGGTCGCTCCCACGGGCACGGCCTCGACGGTGGAGGCGACCACCTCGCCGATCGCGCTGCCCTCCAGCGGGGCGCCGAGCGCGAACGGCGCGATGTAGGACTCGGCGTCGTCCATGCGGCCCCGCATGTAGGGGTCCACGGACATCCAGGTGTTGCGGACCAGGATCTGGCCCTCGCCCGGCCGGGGCACCTCGGTGACGGCCAGTTCGAAGTTCTCCGGCCGGGGCTCGCCGACCGGGCGGGAGGCGAGGCGGAACTCGCGGCTGAGGACGGTGTCGCCGTGCATGGTCGCTCCTGGTGTCGTTCGCTGTCGGGGTGACGGCTCCACCTTGGGGCGGGGCGCTTCGGGTCCGCTGCCGGTCCGCTTCGGGCCGGCTTCGGGGCGCGTCCCGCGGGGTCGGGTAGCCTGCGCGTGTGCGCTTCGGGGTGCTCGGCCCGCTGGCCGTGTGGACGGACGACGGCAGACCGGTGCCGGTCCCCGAGGCGAAGGTCCGCGCGCTGCTGGCCGATCTGCTCACCCACGACGGTCACCCGGTGTCCACGGACCGGCTGATCGAGGACCTGTGGGGGCGCCGCCCGCCCCGCAACCCGGCCAACGCCCTCCAGGCCAGGGTGTCCCAGTTGCGCCGCGCCCTGGCGGACGCCGAGCCCGGCGGACGGGAGCTGGTGGTCACCCAGCCGCCCGGCTACCTGCTGCGGCTCGACGGTGACGCGGTGGACGCCCGCGGGTTCCGCGCGCTGGCCGGGCGGGCCGCGGCGGCCGGCGACCCGCGGGAGCGCGCCGCGCTGCTGGGCGAGGCGCTGGCGCTGTGGCGGGGCCCGGCCTACGCCGACTTCGCCGACGAGGAGTTCGCCGCGTCGGCGGCGGCCCGGCTGGAGGAGGAGCGGCTGGCCGCCGTGGAGGCGCGGGCGGAGGCGCGGCTCGACCTGGGGGAGCACGCGGTGCTGGCGGGCGAGCTCGGGGAGCTGGTGGCGCGCCACCCCCTGCGGGAGCGGCTGTGCGCGGCGCACCTGCGCGCCCTGTACCGGGCGGGCCGGCCGAGCGAGGCGCTGGCGGCGTACGCCGCGCTGCGGGAGCGCCTGGCGGACGAGCTCGGCCTCGACCCCGGCCCCGAGCTGGTGGCGCTGCACCGGGCGATCCTGCGGCAGGACCCGGCGCTTGGCCCGGCGCCCGCGCGCCGGGCACCCGCCGCGCCCCCCGCCCCGGGGCCGCGCTCCAACCTGCCCGCGTCGCTGGTGCCGCTGGTCGGCCGCGCGGAGGCGGTGGCCGGCATCCGGGCGCTGCTCGCGGCGGAGCGGCGCCTGGTCACGCTGACCGGGCCGGGCGGGGTCGGCAAGACGCGGCTGGCCCTGGCGGCCGCCCGCGACCCGGGCGGGAGCGCGTCCGCCGAGGGCGCCTGGCTGGTCGAGCTGGCCGGGCTCCCCCCGGCCGCCGACGGCTCCCCCGCGGCGGTCGCCGAGGCGGTGGCGTCCGTCCTCGGCATCCGCGACGACACCGCCCCGGCCCCGCCCGGCACCGTCGAGGACCGGCTCACCGCCGCGCTGCGGGACCGGGACCCGCTGCTGGTGCTGGACAACTGCGAGCACGTGGTCGGGCCGGTGGCCGCGCTGGCCGAGGCGCTGCTGCGCGCCGCGCCGCGGCTGCGGATCCTGGCCACGTCCCGCGAGCCGCTGGGCGTGGCCGGGGAGCGGGTGTGGCCGGTGCCGCCGCTCGCGCTGCCCGGGGAGGACGCCGATCCCGCCCGGGCGGCGGGCTCCCCCGCGGTGGAGCTGTTCGTGGCGCGCGCCGCCGACGCCGTCCCCGGCTTCGCCCTGGACCGGGGCAACGCGGCGGCGGTGACCGCGATCTGCCGCCGCCTGGACGGCATCCCCCTCGCCCTGGAGCTCGCCGCCGCGCGGGTGCGCGCGCTCGGCGTCCAGGAGCTGGCCGCCCGGCTGGACGACCGGTTCCGGGTGCTGACCGCGGGCCGGCGCGGCGCCCCGGCCCGGCAGCAGACGCTCCGCGCGGTGATCGACTGGAGCTGGCGGCTGCTGTCCGGACCGGAGCGCGTGGTGCTGCGCAGGCTCGGCGTGCACGTGGACGGGTTCACCCTGGAGGCGGCCGAGGAGGTCGCGGCGGAGGACGGGGTCGACGTCGTCGATGTGCTGGCCCGGCTGGTGGACCGGTCCCTGGTCGCCGCGGAGCCCGCCGCACCCGGGGGCGGCGGGGTGCGCTACCGGCTGCTGGAGTCCGTCCGGGCGTACTGCCTGGAGCGTCTGCGGGAGGCGGGCGAGAGCGCCGCGCTGCACGAGCGGCACGCCCGCCACCACCTCGGCCTGGCCGAACGCGCCGAGCCGCACCTGTACGGGGAGGGCCAGCGGGAGTGGCTCGCGCGACTGGACCGGGAGCGGGCCAACCTGCGGGCCGCGTTCGCGTGGGCGGTGCGGGCCCGGGACGGCGACACCGCCGTGCGGCTGGCCGTCGCGCTCGCCTGGTACTGGTTCCTGCGCGGGCGCCTCACCGAGGCCTGCCGGTCACTGGACGAGGCGCTCGGGCTGCGCGCCGACCCGCGGGCCGCCGTCTGGCGGGCGGGCATGGCGCTGCCGGCCGGTTACGGCGCCGACCCGGTGGCGCGCGCCGCGCTCGCCCCGTACGAGGAGATCACCGATCCGCGGCAACGGGCCAGGGCGCTGTGGTTCCTGAGCTGGACCCGGCGCGGCTTCGCGGACCTGGCCACCACCGCCGAGCTGCTGGACCGCGCCCTGGAGGACTTCCGGGAGCAGCGGGACCGGTGGGGTGTCGCGGCCGCGCTGACCCTGCGGGCCACGGTCGGGCGGGCCCGCGGGCAACTGGCGCGGGCGCGGCGCGACGCCGTGGAAGGCGAGGCGCTGTTCCGGGAGGCCGGCGACCGCTGGGGGCTGCTGCGGGCCACCAACACCCGCGCCGAGCTGGCGGAGATCGACGGCGACTACGCCCTGGCGGCGCGACTGCACCGCGAGGGGCTGCGGACGGCCGAGGAGCTGGCGCTGTGGGGCGAGGCGTCGTTCCGGCTGTCCGGCCTGGGCCGGCTCGCCCTCCTCGCCGGGGACCTGGCGGCGGCCGACGACCTGCACCGGCGGGCTTTGCAGATGGCCGCCAGGCAGTCCGACCGGGTCGCCGAGCACTTCGCCGAGATGGGCCTGGCGCTGAGCGCCCGCCGTCGCGGCGAGTACGAGCTGGTGGACGCCCATCTGACGAAGTGGGTGCCGTGGCTGCGCGGCGTGGACGGGGAGCCGGGCCTGGCGCTGGTCCTGGCCGAGCTGGGCTTCGCCGCCGAGCAGCGCGGCGAGGCGGCGACCGCGCTGCGCCTGCACCGGGAGAGCCTGGCCTCGGCGCGGGCGGTGGGCGACCCGCGGGCCGTCGCCCTGGCCCTGGAGGGGCTGGCGGGCGGGCACGCCCTGGCCGGCGACCCGGCGCGCGCCGCCCGGCTGCTGGGCGCGGCGGCCCGGCTCCGCGACGCGGTGGGCGCGCCGCTGCCCGAGGCCGAGCGGGGCGACGTGGACCGGATCGCCGCCGCGGCGCGCGGGGCCCTCGGCGAGCCGGCGTTCACCGCGGAGTTCACCCGCGGCACACCGCGGGACGCGGACGAGGCGGACGGCGACGACGTCACGGGGGTGGCGGAGCCGCCCGCGCGGTGAACGGAGCCGCCCGCCCCGCGCGCGCCTCAGCCCCGCACGATCCCGGCGGCGCGGGCGGCGGTCAGCCAGTGGGGGAACTCGTGGAGCAGCCGGTCGTACAGGTCGGCGTCGGAGTGGGCCCCCGGCGTCGGTCCTGCGGCGAAGAACCCGGCGTTGTCCACGACGCGCCGGCCCGGCACCGGCAGCTCGTCCAGCCGGCGCAGGAAGCGGAACTCGTCGCTGCCGAAGCCGATGAACTGCCAGAAGATCGGCAGCGTCGCGGCCGTGCACAGCACGTGCTCCGCCGCGGCCTTGGAGGTGGGGGAGCCGTCGGTCTGGAAGACCACGAACGCCGGGGCGGCGGCCCCGGACGACCGGTGGTGGTCGATGACGGCCTGCATGGCGACGTGGTAGTTGGTGCGCCCCATGTGCCCAAGCGACTCGTGCAGGGGGTTGATCCGGTCCCGGTGGTCGTCCAGGCCGATCTCCGCGGTGCCGTCGATGCCCGTGGAGAAGAAGACGACCGGCACGACGCCGTCGTCGTCCAGGTGGGCGGCGAGGGCGAGGGTCTGCTCCGCCAGGTGCTGCACCGAACCGTCGCGGTAGTACGGGCGCATGCTCCCGGAGCGGTCCAGGACCAGGTACACCGCGGCCCGCTGCCCGCCGACCCGGTGCTTGGCCAGGGAGACCGCGGCCGCCTTGTAGAGGCTGACCAGCCCCGGGGCCCGGGCGGCGACCCGCTCCTGGCTGATGGCGGCGGACGCCCCGGGCGGCGGGCGGTCGCCGGCTCCGGGGCGCTTGCGGTAGTCGATGGCCATGGCCGGGATTGTCCTCCCGCCGGGCGGGCCGCGTCCGGCGTTCGGGGAACCGGGCGCCGCGGCGGCGGTGCCCGGTGCGGGGCCGCGGCGGCGGTGCGGGCGGTGCGGGCTCAGCGGCGCCTTCGCGGCCGGCGGGACGCGGCGCGGCTCACCGCCGCCAGCAGGGCGGTGGCGGTGGCCGGGTCGGTCTCCGGTGGGATGACCAGCAGGTCCCAGCGGCCGACGCGGTAGGAGAACAGGGGGACGCCCAGCGGTGCGCGGCGCGCCGGACGGCCGGGCGGGAGGGGGTTGCCGCGCGGGCACGGCAGCCGTGTCCTGGCCACCCCGGCGCGGCGGATGCGGCCCTGGCGGCGGTCGAGCATCGCCTCCAGGAGGGGCAGCTCCCGGGTGAGGTCGCGGGAGTAGGGCCACCACACACCGGCGAGCCGGCCGGGGTGGGCGGACTCCGGCTCCAGGGCGACGCGCAGCCGCAGCGGCCCCGACGACGGGGAGGTCGGCGCGCTCAGGGCCTCCTCCGGGGGGAGACCGGCGCTCGTCATGGTGCGGCCCTGTCTCTCCGGGCCGTGCTGCGGGCCCGGCGTGCCTCCGGCGTGCGCACCGGCGCGGACCGGGACGTTCCCGGACGCTTCCGACGATACTCCGCGCCGCGCGCGGCCGCGTCCGGGGCGGCGCCGCCCGCCGCGGGCGCCCCGCCGCCCCGCCGCCCCGCGGGTCACCTCACCCGGCCCTCCTCTCCTTCGGACTCCTCCTCCTCGTCGGGCAGGTGCACGTCGCCGACGGCGATGTTCACCTCGACGACCTCCAGGCCCGTCATCCGCTCCACGGCGCCGATCACGTTGGTGCGCACGTCCCGGCCGACGTCCACGACCGACGCGCCGTACTCGACGACGACGTCCAGGTCCACGGCCGCCTGGCGCTCCCCCACCTCGACCTTCACCCCGCGGGTGACGCCGCCGCCACCGCCGCCGGGGACGCGTTCGCGCACCGCTCCGAAGGCCCGCGCCATCCCGGCGCCCAGGTTGTGGATGCCGGGCACCTCGCGGGCGGCCATCCCGGCGATCTTGGCCACCACCCCGCTCGCGATGGTGGTCCTCCCCCGTGTCGCGGCGGGGGCGTCGGCGCCCCTGCGGCCCGGCAGCGCGGTCCCGCCTTCCTCGGGGTCCGCCCTGGTGGCCTTGGTGCGGGTGGTCGTGTCCGTCATGGCGATCGCCTCGATCGGTCAGGGGGCACCGGGGCGGCGCCCGCCGGACGTTCCGGCTCCCCCCGCAGCCGCGCCTCACACCTCCCGGCGCGAGGTGCCGTGCGAAAGCTCGGGCGGGACGGTGGCCGGTACACGGCGGGCGCCCCCGCCGTCACCGCCACCGCCGCCGCCACCGGAGTAGGGTTGAGGACGCCGAGGGCACCTCGTACGCCGGCTTCCGCGCCGGCGTCGTTCCCGGCGAAGTGGACACCGGGCGGCGAGACTCCGCCCGGAGACGGGCGCGCGCCATGAGCGTGACCGAACGACGGACACCGGCCGGACGACCGACGGTGGCCGAACGACCGAAGAACACCGCTCCGGCGGGCGCGGAGCGCGCGGGAACGGGGCCGCTGAGGTTGCGCCTCGCGGCCACGGCCGCGGGCCCGCTGGACGGCGCCTGGTGGCCCCGCTCCCGCGACCTCGCCGCCGAACTGCCCGCGCTGACCGACGAGCTGGACCGCCGGTGGGGCCGGATCACCCGGATCGCGGTGAACCCGTCGCTGTGGTCGGCCCTGCCCCGGCAGGTGCCGGCCACCGGGCACCTGGTGAAGGTGGGCTGGTTCGGGCCGGAACTCAACGCGCACCAGGCGCTGCTGCGCTCGTACGCCGTGGGCCGCTGGGACCTGCTGGTCATACCGCCGGAGACGGAACCGGACACCGCCCGCCGGCTGATGGCCGCGGCCACCGAGCCGGGCAACAGGCTCGGCGCGGGCCTGCTGATGGCCGCGGCGGGAGGCACCGCGGCGGCCGACGCCGACCGGGAGTCGGTGTGGGAGTCGGAGGGCGGCCGCGGCGCGTCCGCCGCCGTGCCCGAGCCCGTGCCCGGGGCCGCGGGAGCCGCCCCGGGGAAGAGGAGGTGAGGGACCACCGTGGAGACCTTCGTCACCGTGGCCGTGCTCCTGGCCCTGATCGCGCTGGGCGCCTTCGTCATCCACCGGCTGAACGTCCAGCACGCCGAGCGCATCGCCGAGTTCCGCTACAGCCGGTTCTTCCGGGGCCTGCGCGGCAGGCGGGCGGAGCCACCGGCCCCCATGGGCGACGGGACCGGCCCCGCCGCGGACGGCCCCGGCACCGGCGGGGACCGCCGCGGGCGGCGGTCCCGCGGCGGCCGCGTCCGCTCCCGTCGGGTGTGACGGGGACGGCCCTGTCCGCGAGCAGCCGGCGCTCCCCCACCCCCATGGAGGCTCACGTGACCCACGACCGGTCCCTGCCCGCACCCGGTGTCGCCGAGGTGCGCATCACCGCCGCGTCCCCGGACGTGGCGCGGGCGGTGGCGCAACTGCTGCGCGCCTGGTTCGCCAGCACGGAGCAGCGCAGCTACCCCGTGGGCGAGGAGGGCACCGGCACCCTGCTCCACCTGTCCGTGGACACCTCCCGCACCCCGGGGCTGCCCGGCTCCTTCGAGCCGCGGGAGCGGACCGACGACGCCGCGGAACGGTCCGACGAGCGCGCGGGGGAGCTGTCCGCGCCGCGTCCCGCCCCCTGACCGGCCGCGGGACGCCCGCCTAGGCGGTGACGTGTCCGGCCGGGGCCGGCGGCGGCACGCGGACGGCGATGAGCGTGATGTCGTCGCGGGTGTCGCCGAGGGCGCCCGCGAGTGCGGCGCACAGGCGGCCCAGCGGCTCGGCGTCGCGGGCCGCGGCGTGGCGGCGCAGGCGGTGCATGCCGGTGTCCAGGTCCTGGAGGCGGGACTCCACCAGCCCGTCGGTGTACAGCAGCACGGTGGAGCCGGGTGGCAGCGGCAGTGAGGCGACGGGGCGGGGGGTGCCGGGGCGCACCCCTATGAGCATGGCGTGGCCCTCGGTGAGGTACCGGGCCCGGCCGCCCGGGCCGAGCAGGAGCGGCGGCGGGTGGCCCGCGGCGGACCAGGTCAGGTGCCAGGTGCCGTCGTCCCGCGGGTGGAGGCGGGCGAGCACAGCGGTGGCGGTGTCGGCCAGGCCCAACTGGGCCTGCGCGATGTCCAGGCGGCGCAGCACGGCCCCGGGGTCCTCGCCGGGCCGGTCCACGGCCAGGGCCCGCAGCATGTTGCGCAGCTCCCCCATCCTCGCGGCGGCGCGGATGTCGTGGCCGGTGACGTCGCCGACGACGACGGCCAGGTCGCCGCCGGGCAGCTCGAACGCGTCGTACCAGTCGCCGCCGACCTCGGCGGCGTGGCCCGCGGGCTGGTAGTGGGCGGCCAGTTCCAGGCCGGTGACGGCGGGCAGGTCGGTGAGCAGGGCGCGTTGCAGGGTCGCGGCGATCCCGGCCTGCTGGGTGTGCAGCCGGGCGTTGTCCAGGCCGAGCGCCGTGCGGCGGGCGACCTCCTCGGCCAGCAGGCGGTCGGCGTCGCTGAACGGCGGGCTGCCGGGGCCGCGGGTGAGGGTGAAGGCGCCGAGGGTGACGTCGCGCAGCCGCAGCGGCACGATCAGGGCCTCGCGGGCGTCCAGGGCGGTGAGCAGGTCGGCGGTGGCCAGGACCAGGGGGTCCCGCTCGCCGGGCGGCGCGGCGGTCGCGGCGGTCAGGTGCCGGGTGCTCGCCCCGCTCAGCACGCGGGCCAGCGCGGCGGTGGAGTCCTCGGCGTGGGTCGGCGGGGGGTCCGGCACGGCGCCCGGGGGCACGGCCCCGGGGGTGCGGTGGGCCCAGGCCGCGCGGTGGACGCGGCCGGGCGACTCGGCCAGGTCCAGCACCGCGGCGTCCGCCAGGCGCCGGACCAGCAGCCGCGTCACCCGCGCCGGGCCCTCCCCGGTCTCCAGTCCCGTCACCAGGGCGAGGGTGAGCTCGCTGAGCCACCTGACCTCGGCCAGGTCGTCCTGGGCCTGCTTGCGGACCGTCTCGCTGCGCGCGAACCGGTGCTCCCGCCGCGCGTCGCGCGCCCACTCCTCGCTGGCGTCGTGGAACACCACCACCGCGCCCGGCGCCCGGCCCGGGCCCAGCGGCAGCGGGGACGCCGTCCACCACACGGCCAGCGGTGTGCCGTCGGCCCGCCGCAGCGCGCCCCGGTCGCCGCCGGTCCGCTGCTCCCCGGTGCCCGGCGCCAACCGGTCCGGCAGTCCGCGCGGGCCGCCCGGCCCGGGGTCGAGCGCCTCGTCGGCGTCCCGGCCGAGCAGCGCCCCCGCCCCGTGGCCCAGGAGCCGCTCGGCGCTCGGGTTGCAGGCGATCACCCGGCCGTGCCCGTCGACGGCGTACACGCCCGTGTCCAGGCAGGCGAAGAGCGCCGCCAGCAGCTCCGGGTCAGGGCGCTTCCCGGTCACCGGCGTGTCCCCCCTGTTCGGCAGACTCCGCATTCTCGCCTTCTTCCCGAGCGGGCACCAGCGATTCCGCTCCCGCCGTCCGTGGGGACGCCGGAGCCCGCCGGACCGGGGCGGTCGGCGGTTCGGCTCTCCGGGTGGAGCCGCGCGGGGGCTCAGCCGGCGCGCAGCGGCGCCCCGGCGGCGTGCAGGTGCCGCAGGGCCTGACCGTACGAGGCGAGCAGCCCGGTCTCGGTGTAGGCGACGCCGAGCTCGGCGCAGTACGCCTGGACGATCGGGCGGGCGCGGCGCAGGTGGGGGGTGGGCATGCTGGGGAACAGGTGGTGCTCGATCTGGTGGTTCAGGCCGCCCAGGGCCAGGTCGGTCAGGCGCCCGCCGCTGATGTTGCGGGAGGTGAGCACCTGCCGGCGCAGGAAGTCCGGCCGGTCGTCGCCGGTCAGGGTGGGCATGCCCGTGTGGTTGGGGGCGAAGGCGCAGCCCAGGTAGACGCCGAAGACCGCCTGGTGGACGACGAGGAAGAGCAGCGCCTTGCCGGGCGGCAGGACCAGCAGCAGCGCGGCCGCGTAGCCCGCGGCGTGCACGCCGAGCAGCAGCGCCTCGGTGCCCCGCCGCCGCAGCGACCGCCTGAACAGCGCCTTGACCCCGGCGACGTGCAGGTTCACTCCTTCGAGGAGGAGCAGCGGGAAGAACCAGTACGCCTGGCGGGCCCCGATCCACCGCGCCGGGCCGCGGGCGGCCCGGGCCTGCCGCGCCGACCAGACCAGGAAGTCCGGTTCGAGGTCCGGGTCGAGGTCCTCGTGGTTGGGGTTGGCGTGGTGGCGGGTGTGCTTGTCCTGCCACCATCCGTAGCTCATGCCCACGCACAGGTTCCCGGCGATGCGCCCGGCGGTCTCGCTGGGGCGCCGCAGCCGGAACACCTGGCGGTGGGCGAGGTCGTGGGCGACGAGGGCGACCTGGGCGAACACCACGCCCAGCACGGCGGCGAGGAGCAACTGCCACCACGAGTCGCCGAGCAGCGCGAAGGCCGTCCACGTCCCCGCGTACAGGGCGCCGACGCCGCCGATCCGGGCCGCGTAGTAGCCCGGCC
Organism: Streptomyces capparidis; assembly: GCF_054782095.1. Classification (NCBI taxonomy): domain Bacteria; kingdom Bacillati; phylum Actinomycetota; class Actinomycetes; order Kitasatosporales; family Streptomycetaceae; genus Streptomyces; species Streptomyces capparidis. The sequence continues at coordinate 185,869 of NZ_BAAGTD010000006.1, forward strand.
GCCGCCGCAGCAGCCCCGCCGCGGCGACGCGCCGGGACAGGGCGGCGAAGTCGCTGCCGGAGGGGTCGCCGCCGGGAGCGTCGCCCTGGGAGGAGGTGCGCGGCGCGGGCGGCGCCGCGGGCATCGCCGGGAGGTCACTGGTGGTCATGGCACTCGGCCCGTCCCCGGGCCGACGGGCCCGGCGTAGTCGTCTCACCGCAGGAGGAAGCAGGCATGGGCCGGCACCGGAGGCGTCCCCGGGCCCGCCGGCACAGCGGCGGCGGGTCACCGGCGGACCGGCGCGCGAGGGGGCCCGCCGGGCGGGGGCGGGCCGGGTGTCCGCCCCGGTGGGCGGGGGTCGTCCCTCAGCCCTCGGCGATGTCGGCGACGGCGGCCTGGGCGGGGGCGGACTGGCAGGTGAAGCCGAGGTCCCGCATGGCGCGGAGGACCTCGGCGGCGGAGAAGTCACGCCGGTCCTGGCGGGTGACCACCGCGCCGACCTGCTTGGCGGGGTAGTAGCGCCGGCCGATGCGGACGCACTCGCCGACGGGGGGTTCCGGCTTGACGCCCCGCATCACCTGCTCCACCTCGCTCGCGGTCAGATCGAAGCGGTAGCCGGCGATGATGCAGCGCACAGAGGTCTCCATGGGGTAGAGGGGGGTGCTCTCACCTCCAGCGTCGCACGCCGCGGGCGCTACTGCTATCAGAACCTCCCGCCGCGCCGCCCGTGGCGGGAGGCGCGGGCCCCGCCGGCGGCGACCCGCCGCGCGGATGATCGCCATCCCGGGAGGCGGTGTGTTACGTTGGTCCAGTTGCGGTTTTGGTACCCATGAACTCTGTGTGCACCTGACGGAAGTGACGTTAGGTGCATTTTTGTTTTCCGGTCTGTCCGGAGGGGGTCATTGCGGCGACAGAGGTCCGCACGGTGCGGACCTCGTGTACTGCTCCCGAAGGAGATCGTCATGGCTACTGGCACTGTGAAGTGGTTCAACTCGGAAAAGGGCTTCGGCTTCATCGAGCAGGACGGCGGCGGCGCCGACGTCTTCGCCCACTACTCGAACATCGCCGCCCAGGGCTTCCGTGAGCTCCAGGAGGGCCAGAAGGTCCGGTTCGACGTCACGCAGGGCCAGAAGGGCCCGCAGGCGGAGAACATCACCCCGGCCTGACCCCGGGCGCACAACGCCGACGGGCCCGCACCTCAAGGGGTGCGGGCCCGCTCGCTTCCCAGGGCACCGGCACGGGTGCGGCCCACGGCCCCCGTGCCCGTCCGCCCGCGCGGCCCGGAGGCGGGCCGCGCCCGTGTCGCACGGCCGGGCCCCGGCCCGCCCGTGACCTGCCGCCCGGCGGCCCTCGCCCCGGCGGGGCACGGCGCCATCCCCCTCGTTTTCCCTCGCTCTTTCCCGCTGGTGCCGCGGCTTCGTTTCCACGCCGTCGCCGCACCGCCCACCGGCTCGTTCTCGCGATTCTTCCGCCCGGCCACACCGCGGAATGCTCTCCGGCGCGTGCCGCATCAGGAGGTCGATCGCATGAATGCCAGGAGCAACCAGCCGACAGGCCAGTCGCACCGCCGCCGGTTCCGGGCGCCCGCGCACCAGGACGCGCCGCCGCACACGGCGGGCGCCGCGGCGGCGGCCGCGCCCGTGCCCGCCGCCGCCCCGCACGGCGTCGGCACCACGTTCGCCGAGCTGCGACTGCCCGAGGCGCTGCTCGGGGCGCTGCGGCACCAGGGCATCACCGTGCCGTTCCCGATCCAGGCGGCCACCCTGCCGGACTCGCTCGCCGGGCGCGACATCCTCGGCCGGGGCCAGACCGGCTCCGGCAAGACCCTCGCCTTCGGCCTGGCCGTGCTGGCCCGCATCGCGGGGCAGCGGGCGGAGCCGCGCCGGCCCAGGGGGCTGATCCTGGTCCCCACCAGGGAGCTGGCCCAGCAGGTCACCGACGCCCTGGCCCCGTACGCCCGGGCGCTGCGCCTGCGGACGACCGCGGTGGTCGGCGGCATGTCCATCAACCGCCAGGCGGCCTCCCTCCGGGACGGCGCCGATGTGGTCGTCGCCACCCCGGGGCGGCTCGCCGACCTCGTCGAGCGGGGCGACTGCAAGCTGGACGGCGTGCGCACCACCGTGCTCGACGAGGCCGACCAGATGGCCGACATGGGCTTCCTGCCGCAGGTCACCGCGCTGCTCCGGCAGGTGCCGACCGACGGCCAGCGGATGCTGTTCTCCGCCACGCTGGACCGGAACGTCGACATACTGGTGCGGCGCTTCCTCACCGACCCGGCGACCCACTCGGTGGACCCGCCCACCGGCGCGGTGACGACGATGGAGCACCACGTGCTGCACGTCGCCCCCCTGGACAAGCCGGCCGCCGTCCGGCGCATCGCGGCCCGCGACAACCGCGTGATCCTGTTCCTGGACACCAAGGGCGCCGTCAACCGGCTGGTCAACGACCTGCTGTCGGTCGGTGTCCGGGCCGCCGCCCTGCACGGCGGCAAGTCCCAGCCGCAGCGCAACCGCACCCTGGAGTACTTCAAGGCCGGCCAGGTCACCGTGCTGGTGGCCACCAACGTCGCCGCCCGCGGCATCCACATCGACAACCTCGACCTGGTCGTCAACGTCGATCCGCCCAGCGACCACAAGGACTACCTGCACCGCAGCGGCCGGACCGCCCGCGCGGGCGAGACCGGGCGCGTGGTCACCCTGGCCCTGCCCGACCAGCGCCGCGGCGTCACCCGCCTGATGGCCGCGGCCGCCGTCACGGCCCGCACCGTGCGCGTGCACTCCGGCGACGCCGAGTTCGTCCGGATCACCGGGGCGCAGGAGCCCGCGGGCACCCCGGTCGCCGCCATCGGCCCCGTCGGGAACGCCTGCGCGTCCGGCTCCGGTCCCCGCAGGTACGGGTCGCGCTCCGCCGCGTCGCGCCGCGCCGGGTAGTTCCGGCGCCGCCCCGCGGCCGTCGCCCGCCCGGCGCCGGCCGCGGGGTCGTTCAGCTCCAGACCCCGGCCGCGGCGGCCTCCCTGACGTAGTCGGTGAAGTCCCGCGGCTCGCGGCCCAGGACGCGCCGCACCGTGTCGGTGGGCGCGGAGAAGCCGGCGGTGCGCATGTAGGCGAACAGCGCGTCCAGGGCGGTGGCGAACTCTTCGGGCAGACCTTCGGCGATCTGTTCGGCGTGGTACTCCTCGGGGGTGAGCTCCACGTAGGTGATCGGTCGGCCCGCGGCGCGGGCGATCTCCGCGACGGCCTCGGCGAAGGTCAGGGCGCGCGGACCGCTCAGGTCCAGGATCTCGCCCTCGTACCCGCCCCCGGTCAGCAGGGCCGCGGCCACGTCCGCGATGTCCCGGGTGTCGATGAACGGCTCGGGGACGGCGCCGATCGGCAGGGCGAGGCGGCCGGCGAGCAGCGGGGCGTGCCACAGGTCCTCGCTGAAGTTCTGCTGGAAGTTGTTGGCGCGCAGCACCGTCCAGGGCACGCCGGACGCCGCCACCGCCCGCTCCGCGGCGAGCATGTCCTGGCCGAAGTCCTCGCCGGTCTTGTCGGTGTCCCGCCCGGACAGCACCACGAACCGCTCCGTGCCCGCGGCGACGGCCCGCGCCACGAACTCGGGCAGCGGCCCGGGGTCCCCGGGCGGGACGAGGTACACCGCCGCGGCCCCGTCCAGGGCGGCGGGCCAGGTCGCCGGGTCCGCCCAGTCGAAGCGGGTCCCACCGGAGCGGGACGCGGCCGTGACGGCGGCGCCGCCGGCGCGCAGCAGCGGCACCAGCCGGCGGCCGGTCTTGCCGGTGGCACCCGTGACCAGGATCTTCTTTCCATGTGTCCCATGAGTCGTCATGTCCGTCAGCCAACCCGAGGGGCGGCACCGGCGGCCATGGGAGAACGTACGGCCCGCATGTCCGCCCGTACGCTCCCCCTACCGTGTGACCATGGATCCCTTCGACGACCTGCTGCGCGGCGTGCGCGCCCGGGGTGCCGTCCTCGGGCGGTCGGTGCTGACGCCGCCCTGGGCGCTGCGGTTCACCGACGGCGCCTACCTGACGCTGTGCATCCCCCTGCGCGGTGAGGGCTGGATCCTCCCGGGCGGCGGCGGACCGCCCCGCCGGGTGGGGCTCGGCGAGGTCGCGGTGGTACGCGGCCCCGAGCCGTTCGTCTTCGCGGACGGGCCCGAGGGCGCGGACCGGGTGCCCCTGGACGTGCGGTGCGCGGCGGTGCGCGAGGACGACGGCCCGGAGGGGCGCACGGTCCTGATGGTCGGGGCCTACCAGGTGCCGGCCGCGGTGCCGCGCCGACTGCTGCGGACGCTGCCGCCGGTGGCGGTCGTGCCCGAGGACCACGACTGCTCGGCCATGCGCCCCTACATCGAGGCGCAGCTCACCGCGTGCGCCCCGGGCCGCCAGATCGTGCTGGACCGCCTCCTGGACTGGCTGCTGGTGTGCACCCTGCGGGAGTGGTACGACCGTCCCGAGGCGGACCGTCCCCCCTGGTACCGCGCCCTGGCCGACGAGGTCGCCGGCACCGCGCTGCGGGCCATGCACGAGTCACCGGAACGCCCGTGGACCCTGGCCTCCCTGGCCGCGCTGGCCGGGGTCTCCCGCACCACCCTGGCCAAGCGCTTCACCGACCTGGTGGGCCAGCCCCCGCTGGCCTACCTGACGGAGTGGCGCATGGACCTCGCCGCCGACCTCCTCACCGACCCCACCACCACCGTCGCCTCGGTCGCCCGCGCCGTCGGCTACGCCGACGCCTTCGGCTTCAGCACGGCCTTCACCCGCGTCCGGGGGGTACGGCCGAGCGAGTACCGCGGGGGGCGGGCGGGGGAGGGGGAGGAGGTCACCGGCGACGCTCCCTCCGCCACCCCCGGCCGGCTCAGCGCGCCGCCACCGGCTCCGGCACCTGGGCGCGGCGCGCGGGCCGTCGGTCCAGGTGGATGACGACATGGGTGTGGAAGCGGTCCACGGCGTCGTCCACGCTCCGGATGAAACCCGACTCGGCGTTGCCGCGGCCGCTGCCCATGCTCCTGAACAGGGACAGTCTGAAGCCGGTGATCCGGTCGCCGTCCTTGGGGAGGAGGTCGGCCGGTTCGGGTCGCAGCCGCTCCAAGGTGCCCCGCGGGCCGGTCCCCTGCCCTTCCACGAGGGTCTCGATGTGCAGGTCGGCCGGGGCCGCCGCGAGCTGGCGGATCAGCCGCTTCGCCCACGCCAGGGGGTAGCCCTGCTCGGGCGCCGCGACCTCGATGGAGGTGCGCAGCTTGCCGGTGCGCAGGTCCGCGGTGATGGCCAGGATGCCGGGGCTGCCCTCGACGCGCAGCTCCGCGTGCAGCCGCCCTTCCGCGCAGAGCCGCTCGGCCAGAGCGGCGCGGCGGGCGCGCGGGTCGCCGCCGCGCCTGGCCCGCTGGACGGGCAGCACCTTGTGGCCGAGTTCGCCGCCCAGGCGCAGGCAGACCTGCCGGACGAGCCGCTCCCAGCTCTCCACGACCTCCGTGGCGCGCGGGTCGCCCTGGCACAGGGTCTCGTCGTCGATCCCGTTGCGCACCGGTACCCACGCCGAGCCCATGTTCTGGAAGCCGTGGCAGCCGGAGCTCTCGTGCTGGAGGTAGTGCAGCAGTTCCTGGAGCAGCCAGGCGTGGGCGGCGTTGCCGACGCCTTCGTGGCGGATCAGCATCTGGGCCTGGTGGGCGACCTCGGCCCAGGACAGGTGCCACAGGGCCACCTTGTGCTTGCGGCGGCCGTCCGTCTTCACCTCGACCAGCGGGCTGCCCTCGAGGGCGACGTCGTTGGACAGCGTGATCACCGCCTCGTAGCCGCGCCGCGCGGCGATGTCCACGTACGCCTGGACCTGGTCCTGCCGGAGCGGGTTGCCGTTGGTCTTGGTCTCCACCAGCGCCGTCCACAGCTTGCCCGCGCGCTCGACGCGGATGACACCGTCGGGCCGCCGGGGGGAGTCGCCGTGCGGCAGCGAGACCTCGGTGTACGTCTCCATGCGTCCGGCGGGCGCGCCGAACGCGGCGGTGAGGCGGCGGCCGAACTCCGGCACCTGCGCCATCACCGACAGCAGGACCGAGGTGGCGCGGGTCTCGCGCTCCCGGTCGCTCTTGAGAGCGGAGACAGGGAAGAGCCTGGCCGTGCGCCAGGTCTCGTTCTCGGCGAGCGACCTGCGCGCCGCCGCGGGCAGCGTGACCTTCTTCCGCGCGGTGCGGGGGCGCGGGGCCGGCTTCTGCCCGGGTTCCGATGCCGGCTCCGGCGGGGCCTGGGGAGCGGCGGGCACCGCGGGCCCGGCCACCGCCGCCACGGGCGCCGCCTGGTGCACCAGCGCCGCGTGGGCCAGGGCCTTCTCGGCCGCGGCCTCCTCCGCGGCCTCCTCCTCCGCCGCGTCGTCCTCGATGTCGACGCCGAAGTCCGTGGCCAGGGCCGCGAGCCCGGCCGCGTACCCCTGGCCCACGGCGCGGAACCGCCACTGCCCGGCGCGCCGGTACAGCTCGCCGAAGATGAGCGCGCCGACCTCGCCCGCGTCCTCGACGCGGAACCGGGTGAGCTCCTTGCCCGAGGCGTCCGCGAGCGTGAGGCGCAGGTCGCCGAGGTCGGTGAACGTCCCGGCTCCGTACCGGCTCGCCGCGACGACGATCCGCTCCACCTCGGCCGGGATCGCGTCCAGGTCGAAGCCGATGCGGTCCTCGCTGCCGTCGGCGGTCGGTGTCTTGCCTAGCAGTTGCACGCCGCCGTCCCCGGCGACCGGGTTGTTGTAGAAGCAGAAGTCGGCGTCGCCGCGCACCCTGCCGTCGCCGCCCAGCAGGAGCACGGAGACGTCCGCGTCGCCCTCCCCCGTGGCACTGCTCCAGGCCAGGCTCACCATCGCGGAGCCGACGTCCTCGCTCAGCTCCGCCAGACCTACGTTGGCCCCCTTGACCATCTCGTGCATACATGACCCCCCAAGACGCGCGGCCGCCTCGGGACGCACCCCGGCGGCCGACGGCATGACACTGTGCGGTGCGTCACACATTCGGCCGTACCCGCGGCAGCGTAGCCGTGGACGTGCGCGTTCCGTGGGGGAGTTCGGGAAGTCGGGTGAACACCGGGCCGGGTCGGGGCCCGAGGGGTTCCCGGCGGCGGCCCCCCGTCACCGCCGCGGTGGCCAGTGGTTCAGGGGAAGGGGGCCGCGGCCGAGGGCGGTGCGGATGGCGAAGGTGCTGCGGGCGTCGCGGACGGGGCCGATGGCGAGGATCTCGTCGAGGAGGACCCGTTCGTAGGTGGCGAGGTCGGGGACGACCGCCTCGACCAGGATGTCGGCCTCGCCGGAGGCCAGGTAGCAGGCGACCACGGCCGGGATCGAGGTGAGGGCGTTCTCGATGAGGCGGGAGGTCTCGCGGGAGTGCTGGTCCACCTTCAGGGCGATGAACACCGTCAGGCCGAGGCCCAGCCGGTCCCGGTCGAGTTCGGCGCGGTAGCCGGTGATCAGGCCGTCCGCCTCCAGGGCCCGGGTGCGGCGCAGGCAGGAGGAGGGGGACAGGCGGACGGCCTCGGCGAGGTCCACGTTCGGGGTGCGGCCGTTGCGCTGGAGGTGTTCGAGGATGGCACGGTCGATGCGGTCGTAGAGGTTGTTCGGCATGCGGGGGAGGGTAGCGACGCCGGAGCGGTGGAAAGTTGCGTGTGAGGGCTGTTTTCGCGCAGGACTCGCCATCGTGTGCCGGGGGATCCGGGACAGGCTCGGGGCATGCGCGAGACACCTTCCGCCGCCCTGTCCACGGCCGGGGCCGCCGCCCTGTACATCGGTGCCCTGCTCGGGCCCAGCCTGCTGCTCCTGCCGGGGCTCGCCGCCCGGACGGCGGGGCCCGCCTCGCTGCTGGCCTGGGCGGCGCTGCTGGTGCTCTCGGGGCTGATAGCCGTCGTGTTCTGCGGCCTGGGGGTGCGGCTCGGCTCGGCGGGCGGGGTGGCCGGGTACGCGGCGGCGGGCCTGGGGCCGCGGGCGGGGCGGGCCGCGGCGTGGTGCTTCCTCGGCGGGGTGGTCACCGGCGCGCCGGTGGTGTGCCTGATCGGCGGGGCGTATGTGGCGGACCTGCTCGGCGCGGGGGACGGGGCGGCGTTCGCGGCGGCGGCCGTGCTGCTGCTGGTGGTGCTCGCGGTGCGGCTCGCCGGGGCCCGCACCGGGGTCCGGCTCCAGTTGGCGCTGGTCGCGGTGCTGGTCGCGCTGGTGGTGGCGGCCGTCGCCGGGGCGGCGCCCGCGGCCAGGGCGGCGCACTGGCGGCCGTTCGCGCCGCACGGCTGGGCCGCGGTCGGGCAGGCCGCCGCGCCGCTGATGCTCGCCTTCGTCGGCTGGGAGGCCGCGGCCCCGCTCACCGCGCGGCTGCGCGACCCGCGGCGGCAGTTGCCCCGGGTGGTGGCGGCGGCGTTCGCCGTGACCGCGGTGCTCTACCTGGCCCTGGCCGCCGCCACCGTCGGGGTGCTGGGGCCCGCGGCGGGCGGGCACGTGCCGCTGGCCGACCTGCTGCGCGTGGGGATCGGCGGCGCCGGCGCCGCCGTGGCGGCGGTCGGCGCCGTCGTGCTGACCCTGGCGGCGACCAACGCCTATCTGACCGGCGCCGCGGCCATGGCCGCCGAGCTGACGGGGGGACGGGCCCGCCCGGCCGGGATGGTGGTGGTCATCGCGGCGGCGGGCGTGCCGCTGCTCGGCCTGGCCGGCGCCGGGGTGGTGAGCACCGAGCGCCTGGTGGCCGTGCCCACGGCGCTGTTCCTCACCGTGTACCTGGGCTGCATGGCGGCGGCGGTGCGGGTGCTGCCGGGCGCGGCGCGGGTGGCGGCGGGGGCGGCGGGCGCCGTGGTGGCGGTGCTGCTGGCGTTCTCCGGGTGGGCGGCCCTGCTCGCGGCGGGGGTGGCGCTGGGCGCGGCGGCGGTGCGGCCCGCCGGGCGGGGCGGGGCCGGCAGGCGGGGCGGGGCGGGCAGGCGGGGCGGGGCGGGCCCGGGGCGGGCGGCCCCGCCGGAAAAGGACTCGGAGCCGGCCGCGCGCCGGTGACAGCATGCGGGCATGGCCATCGACGTGACCCTCGCCCCGCTCGACCTGAACCTGCTGTCCCGACTGCTGGACGCCGCCGTCGCCGACGCGGACCCCGAGGAGGTGATGCCGCCGGTGGACGGGCCCGCGGGGTGGACCGCCGAGCGCCGGGAGGCGTTCACGCGGTTCCACCGGTCGCGGTCCCTCTCGGCGGATCCGGTGGAGCGCACCTGGGCGATCACCGTGGACGGCGCCGTGGTGGGCGCCGCCCGGCTGTGCCCGGTGCCGGGGCGGGCGGGCGCGGTGGAGGCGGGGGTGTGGATCGGGCGCTCCCACCGGGGCGCGGGCGTCGGGGCGGCCGTGTTCCGGGAGCTGGTGGCGCTGGCCCGGGCGGGCGGGTCCGGGGCGCTGCTGGTGAGCACCACGCCCGGGAACACGGCGGTGCTGCGGGTGCTGGAGGCGTTCGGCGCGGACCCGGTGCGGGAGGGCGACGCGGTCACGGCGTGGGTGGACCTGGGCGGCTGAGGGCCGGTCAGGTGCCGGTGAGGGCCTGCGGGGCGAGGTTCCTCAGCAGGGTGTCGGCCCAGCGGATCTGGCGCAGGGTCTGCGGGTGGCAGGCGGCGGCGAGCTCCAGCAGGCGCTCGTCCCGCGCGGCGTGCCCGGCCTGGGTGAGCATCTCCCAGTACAGGCTGTTGCCGGACGCGGCCAGGTGCAGGGCGCGCAGGTCGTGCAGGAGCAGCAGGCCCGGCTCCGGGCGGTGGGCCAGCGCCTCGGCGGCCCTGGCCCGCACGGCGGGCAGCGGGCCGGTGCGGGACGCGGCGGGGCCGGGCGGGGTGCGCAGCTCCAGGCCGTAGTGGCGGCCGGTGGCGGCGAGCAGCACGGCGTGCTGGTGGGACCAGCGGGCGAGGTCGGCGGCCACGTGGTGCACCTCGTGCTCGGCGCGGTGCCGCTCGGCGGCGGTGAGCAGCCGCCCGGTCAGCCGGCGCTCGCCGCGGTGCAGGGCGCGCAGGACGAGACGCAGTCCGTTCATGAGGGGTCCTCCGCCCGGGTGAGGGCCGCCGCGGACACCTTGAACAGGGGCTGCTTGGAGGCGGGGTCCCAGTCGGTGACGACGGTCTCGTTGGCGGCGCGGCCCGTGGTGCCGCGGGCCGGGCCGCGTCCGCCGGGGGTGTCCCAGTAGCCGTAGTGGAACGGCACGAACAGCAGCCCGCGCCGGATCCCGGTGACGCGCAGCCGCCCGAGCAGGGCGCCGCGCCGGGTGGTGACCCGCACCGGGTCGCCGTCGGCGAGGCCGCGCTCGGCGGCGTCCTGCGCGGAGATCTCCACCCACACGTCGGGGGCGGCGGCGTTGAGCTCGGGGGCGCGGGCGGTCTTGGTGCGGGTGTGGAAGTGGTGCAGGGTGCGGCCGGTGGTGAGCTGGAACGGGTGCTCCTCGTCGGGTTCCTCGTGCGCGGGCAGGTACTCCGCGGCCCTGATCACCGCCTTGCCTTCCGGGTTGGCGGCGCGGTAGTCGGCGGCGCCGTGCGCGGCCCCGGTGACCAGGTCCTTGCCGTAGCTCTCGCACACCTCGGGGCGGGCCCAGTCCACCCCGTCGCGGTACAGGCGGGCGGTGCCGCCGGGGGTGTCCTCGGTGCAGGGCCACTGGATGCCGCTGGCGCCGCGCAGCCGGTCGTAGGTCAGGCCGGTGTAGTCGCAGGGGCGGCCCGCGCTGCACCGCTTCCACGCCTCGAACGCCGACTCGGGGTCGTGCCAGCCGATCAGCGGGGCGCCGTCCTTGTCGCGGAAGTCCATGCGCGCGGTGTAGTCCAGGAAGACGTCCAGGTCGGGGCGGGCCTCGCCGGGCGGCTCGACGGCCTTTTCCGCCAGGTGGACGGTGCGGTCGGCGTTGGTGAAGGTGCCGGTCTTCTCGCCCCAGGTGGCGGCGGGCAGCACGACGTCGGCGAATTGCGCCGTCTCGGTGAGGAACAGGTCCTGCACCACCAGGAAGAGACCGCGCCGGGCCAGCACCGAGCGCACGCGCGGCAGGTCGGGCAGGGACACGGCCGGGTTGGTGCCGCTGATCCACAGCATGCGCAGGGTGCCCTGCTCGGCGTACCGGAACACCTGCATGGCGTGGGTGGGCGGGACGTGGTGCGCGATGGCGTCCGGCTCGACGTTCCACACCCGGGCGAGGTCGGCGACGTGCTCGGGGTTCTGCCAGTTGCGGAAGCCGGGCAGGTCGCCGTCGGCGCCGCACTCGCGGGTGTTCTGCGCGGTGGGCTGCCCGTTCATCTGGAGCACGCTGGCGCCGGGGCGGCCGAGCATGCCCCGGACCAGGTGCAGGTTGTTGACCTGCACGGCGGCCGCGGTGGCCTGGTGGGACTGGTAGACGCCTTGCAGCACCGTGGACAGCAGCGCCCGCGCGCCGCCGATCAGCTCGGCGGCCTGGGCGATGCGGGCGGCCGGCACGTCGCAGATCCCCGCGGCCCAGGCGGGGCCGCGGTCCCGGACGGCCCGCTCCAGCTCCTCGTAGCCGACGGTGTGCGCCTCCACCCAGGCCCGGTCGACGCGGCCGGTGCGGATGACCTCGTGCAGCAGCGCGTTCAGCAGCGCCACGTTGGTACCCGGCCGCGGCGCCAGGTGGACGGCGGCGTGCCGGGCCGGCTCGGTGGGGCGCGGGTCCACGCACACCAGCCGGGGCGGGTCGCCGCCCGCAAGCCGGTCCAGGACGCGCATCCACTGCACCGGCTGGGTCTCGGCGATGTTGTGGCCGTACAGGGCGATGACGTCGGCGTGGTCGAAGTCGTCGAACGTGCCGGGCTGCCCGTCGCAGCCGAACGACTGCTTGAGCGCCTCCGCCGCGGTGGCCGTGCACAGCCGGGTGTTGCCGTCCAGGTGCGGGGTGCCGATGCCGGCCCGGGCCAGCACCGCCAGGGTGTAGTACTCCTCCAGGTAGAGCTGCCCGCTGGTGTAGAAGCCGAGCGCGCCCGGCCCGTGGCGCTCCAGCAGCTCCCGGGAGCGGGCGGCGATCCGCTCCATGGCGGTGTCCCAGTCGGTCTCCACCAGCCGCCCGGCCCGGCGCACCAGCGGCCGGGTGAGCCGGTCGGGCGAGGCGTTGGCCTGCCAGGCGTACAGGTCCTTCGGCTCCAGGCGCCCGCGGTTGACCCGGTCGCCGGTGCGGCCCCGCACCCCGACGATGCGGCCGTCCCGCACGGCGATGTCCATGGCGTCGCCGCTGGAGTGCAGCAGCGACGCGGCGCGCACCCACCGCTGCACGTCCTCGCGCCCGACCCCGGGCGCGAGGTGCCCGTCCGCCCGCTCGGGCCACGGCTCGCCCCGCCGGTAGGGGGTGCGCCGCCCCCACGGGTGCGCGATCCGGTCCACGGCCTCCGCCATGTCGTCACCTCCCGCCTCCGGCCGACCGCTGCCGGGTACCCGGGCGGCGCCCCCTCTAACACGCCGCGCCCGCCGGCTCGGGCGCCCTCGCACGTCCGGCTCGGGCGCCCTCGCACGTCCGTGCGAGCATGGCCGGATGCCGTACGACGAGGGCCTGGTCGGCCACTGGAGCAGCGCGCCCTTCGACGTCGGCGCCATGGAGTCCGGTGACCTGGCGTTCGGGCCCGACGGGCGGGGGTGGGCGGTGTGGGCCAACGCCGCCGGGGGTCTCGACGTGGCACGGTTCCGGTGGCGCTGCCCCGGTCCTGGGCGGGTGGTGATCGAGGAGCACTGGGGGGTGTCCGGCCGCTGGGCGCTCACCGACGACGGCGACGGGCTCGCCTCGGTGGACGGGCACGGGCCGCGCGGCGACGTGCTGCGCACGGCGTACGTCCTCGGTCCGGTGGAGCCGCCGTACGGCGGGGCGCCGCTGCCGTGCGTCACCTTCGCCGAGCCGGTCGCCTTCTGCCACGTCTACGCCCGGGGCGAGCGGGAGGTCCGGCCGGAGCAGGACCCGTCGTTCGCACGGTTTCCGTACTCCTGAGCCGCGGCGGCGGGGGCGGCTGTTGCCCGGCGGGGTTCATCGGCGATACTTCCCGCCGTGGAGCAGCGCATAGGTCCGATCATCCCGCCCGTGCCCGCAGGGACCGACCCGGCGTACGTCCCCGGTCTCGTACCACCGCGCTCCCTGGAGCCGGAGGACGACCCGCGGCCGGACGACGCCGCCGACGACGCCGCGGAGGAGGCCCCCGAGGAGGAGGCCGCCGCCGAGGAGGAACCCGCGGCGGAGGCCGACGGTGCCGAGGACGAGGAGGAGGACGACGCCGACGCCGGCGAGCCCCTCTTCGAGGCGTCCGACCGGCGCAGCTCGATCGTGGCCGACCGCAGGGGCATCACCTTCCGCCTGGACGGCGAGGAGGCGGCGTTCGACTGGGACGAGGTCGGCGCGGTCGAGATCGACACGCCCCGGCTGGGCCGCCGCTTCACCGTCGTGCTGTACACCACAACCCGGGACCGCTACGAGGCCGATGTGCAGGCCCCCGCACGCGGGCGGTTGAAGGAGTGGACGGAGCGGCTGGACGCGGTGCTGGATGAGCACTTCGACGACTCCGCCGCATGACGGGCACGCCCCCTCCCGGCGCCGCCCTGGTCACCGGGGCCTCCCGTGGCCTGGGCGCCGTCATCGCCCGCCGTCTGGCGGCCGACGGGCACCCGGTCGCGGTCAACTACCGGTCGGGCGCCCAGGCGGCCGAGCACCTGGTGGCGGAGATCCGCGCAGCGGGCGGCACCGCCGAGGCGTTCGCCGCGGACGTCACCGACGAGACCTCCGTCGCGCGGCTCGTCGCCGGGGTCGCGGCCCGCCTCGGCCCCGTGGCCACCCTCGTCGTCAACGCCACCGGCCCGCAGCCCGAGCAGGACCCGGTGGAGGTGACCTGGCAGGACCACCTCGCCCAGCTCGCCTTCTTCGTCAAGAGCCCCACGCTGCTGATGCAGGCGGTGCTGCCGGGCATGCGGGAGCGCGGCGGCGGCCGGATCGTCCAGATCGGCTCGGACATCCTGGAGCGCGCGCTGCCCGAGATGTCCGCGTACGTGGCGGCCAAGGCCGCCCAGCACGGCCTGACCGAGTGCTGGGCCCGCGCCCTGGGCCCGTACGGGATCACCGTGAACACCGTCGCCCCGGGCTGGATACCGGTGGAGCGGCACAGCGGGGCCAGCGCCGACTCCCTGGCCGCCTACACCGCGGGCGTGCCGCTGGGGCGCATGGGGCGGCCGGAGGAGGTCGCCGCCGCGGTGTCCTTCCTCGCCTCGCCCGAGGCGGCCTTCGTCACGGGCGAGCGCATCAGGGTCAACGGCGGTCACACCCTCGGCTGACGGTCCGGCGGCCGCCGGACCGTTCGGCGGCCCGGTCGGCGGACCGGTTCACGGCCGGGGCAGGTAGCCGTACAGGAAGGCGCGCACCCCGGCGGTGACGGTGCGGTCGAGCTCATCGCCCGGCGGCTCCGCGAGGCCGGGCCCCTCCACCCCCCAGGTGTCGCTGGTGAGCGCGAACAGGTGCCGGGCGGCGCACTCGGGGTCGGCGACGTGCAGCAGGCCGCGGTCGGCGAGGCCGGCCAGGCAGGCGGCCAGGGCCCGCTCCACCCGCAGCGGCCCGGCGTGCCGCCAGGCGTCGCGCAGATGGCGCGGGAAGCGGTCGCCCTCGGCGTGCATCCTGCGCACCATCGCGAAGTGGTCGGCGAACTCCGGCCAGCCCCCGGCCAGTTCGCGGGCCATGGCGACGAGGGCGGCCTCGAGGTCGGCGACCTCGGCCGCGGACCCGATGTGGCGTTCGACGACCGCCTCGTGGGCGGCGGCGACCCGCTCGGAGCTGTCGGTGAGCACGGTGGCGAACAACTGCTCCTTGTTCGCGAAGTGGTTGTAGATGGTGCGCGTGGAGACCCCGGCCTCGGTGGCGATCGCGTCGATGCTCGCGCTGAGGTAGCCGACCCGGCCGAACACCTTCCGGGAGGCGCGCAGCACGGCCTCCCGCTTGGCGGGGTGCCCCCTGCGCGCCCTGCCGCCCCGCTCGTCCGCGCCCCGCTGGTCCGCGCGGTCGTCCGCGCCGCCGGGTGCCGTCATCGTGGGTCCCTCCGCTCGCCGGCCTGTGTCCGCCAGTTTACTTACTTACAATGCACGTTGTACTTTACTTTCATGACCGCACCGCACAAGTCCCTCGGCACGCCGGTGCGCCCTCCGGCCGCCCCCGGCGCCCCCGGCGGGCGGACCAGGGCCGCCCTCACCCTCGCCACCGTGCTGCTCGGTTACCTCCTGGTGCCGATGGCCATGTCCGGCACCAGCCTCGCCCTGCCCCGCATCGCCGCCGACCTCGGCGGCGGCGCCGCCGCCCTCCAGTGGGTGATCACCGGCTACTTCCTGGCCGCCTCCTGCCTGATGCTGGTCGCCGGGTCCCTCGGCGACCTGTTCGGGCGGCGGCGGGTGTTCCTCGGCGGCGCCACCCTGTACGTGCTGAGCACCGCGGGCGCCGCCGCCGCGCCGAGCGTGGCCCTGCTCGACGTGGCCCGCACCCTGTCCGGGGCGGGCGCGGCCGGGGTGATGGCCGGGGGCGGCGCCATCCTCGGCGCCGCCTTCCACGGGCCCGCCCGCACCCGGGCGTTCGCCGCCGTCGGCACCGTGGTCGGCGTCGGCCTGGCCTTCGGCCCCACCCTGTCCGGCTGGCTGGTCGGCGCCCTGGGCTGGCGGGCGATGTTCGCCGTGTTCGCGGCCGTCGGCGTGCCGCTGGTGCTCGGCGCCCTGCGCGTGGCCGACCCGGCCCCGGTGCGCGGCGGCAGGATCGACGTCCCCGGCATCGCCGCCCTCGTCGTCGGCATGAGCTGCCTGATGTTCGGCGCCACCCGGGTCGCCGACTCCGGGTGGACCAGCCCCGGCGTGCTCGGCCCCGCCGCGGTGGGGGTGCTGGCCCTGGCCGCCCTCGTCGCCGTCGAACGCCGCTCCGACCACCCGGTGCTCGACCTCTCCCTGCTCCGCGCGGGCCCGTTCCGCGGCTGGCTGCTCGCCGCGCTGGCCATCGCCGCGGGCAGCGTCGGCGTCCTGGTGCACCTGCCCGCCTACCTCCAGGGCGCGGGCGCGCGCTCCGCCGGGGACGCGGGGTCGGTGATGCTCGCCATGACCCTGCCGGTGCTGGCCGTGCCGCCGCTGGCCGGGCGGCTCGTCGCCCGCGGGGTGCCCGCGGCCCGGCTGATCGTGCTCGGCGTGGCCCTGGTCGCCGCGGGCAACGCCTGGCTGACCGTCCTCGCCCCCGGCTCGGGCCTGCCGCACCTGCTCGGCCCGCTGGCGCTGATCGGCACCGGCAGCGGCGTGGCCGCGGCCCTGATCGACGCCCAGGCCATGGAGCACGTCGCCCCGGACCGGGTCGGCATGGCGTCGGGGCTGCTCAACACCGTGCGCAGCGGCGGCAACACGCTGGTCCTCGCGCTGTTCGGCGCGGCCCTGGCGGGGCTGGTCCAGTCCCGGGTCGGCGACCGGGAGGTGGCCGGGCGGGTGGCGGCGGGCGACCTCGGCGACGGCCCCCACGCCCTGCTCGCCGAGCACTACACCGCCGCCTGGCACACCGTCTCGTGGGTGGCGGCCGCCCTGTGCGCCGCGTCCGCGGTGGCGGTGCACCGCCTGGTGACCCGGCCCGCCCGCCGCCCCGTCGGGGAGTGAACGCGGGCGCCCGGTCACCCTCCGCCGCGCGGCCGGATCAGCAGCAGCGCCACGTCGTCGCTGTTCTGCGCGGGCCCGGCCGCGTGCCGGACCAGGATGTCGGCGAGGACGTCCAGCGGCTCGTGCGCCGCGGCGTCCAGGCGGCGGGCGAGCGCCGCCAGCGCGTCCTCCAGGTCCACGCCCGGGCTCTCCACCAGGCCGTCGGTGTAGAGCGCCAGGACGGCACCCGGGGGCAGCGGCACCTGCGCCGTCGGGTAGTCGGCGTCCGGGTCGATGCCCAGCAGCAGCCCGGGCGGCAGGTGCAGCACCTCGGTGCGGCCCCCGGGGCGGCGCAGCAGCGGCGGCGGGTGGCCGGCGGTGGCCAGGCGGGCCCGGTGGCGGGCCAGGTCCAGGTGGGCGTACAGGCAACTGGTGAACAGGCCCGGGTCCAGGTCGGTCAGCAGCCGGTTGGTCCTGGTGAGCACCTCGCCGGGGGACGCGCCCGCGGTCGCGTGGACGGCGGTGCGGACCTGGCCCATCAGGGCGGCGGCGCTGACGTTGTGGCCCTGCACGTCGCCGATGGCCGCCGCGGCGTCGTGGGCGCCGAGGCGGATCAGGTCGTAGAAGTCGCCGCCGATGTCCATGCCCCGGCTCGCGGGCAGGTAGCGCGCGGCGACCTCGAGCCCGGGGACGTCCGGCAGGGTGCGCGGCAGCAGCCCCGCCTGGAGACTGCGCGCGAGGTGGTGCTTGGCGTCGTACAGGCGGGCCCGGTCCAGGGCCTGGGCGACCAGCCCCGCCACCGAGGTGAGGACCGCCCGCTCGTCCGGGGCGAACGAGTGCCGCCGCTCGTAGGCGAGGACCAGCGAGCCGACGGGGCGCCCCGAGGCGATCAGGGGCAGGAACGCCCACGCGGCCATGCCGTCCTGGTGCACGGCGGGCGGGTGGGCGCGCTTCAGCTCGTCGAAGCCGGCGAAGAAGCAGGGGACGCCGGTGGCCAGGACGTGCGCGGCCGGGGTGTCCGAACCGAGCGGGACGGCGTCGAAGCGGCGCATCAGCTCCTCGGGGTAGCCGCGGTGGCCGATGATCCGCAGCCGCCCCTCCCCCGCGGTCATCAGGGCCATCGCCCGCACCCCGAAGGCGGGCATGAGCTGGTCGGCGACCCGGTCCACCACGTCGCTGACCCCGATCGCCTCGGTGAGCGTCGCCGCCAGGTGCATCAGGTGGTACAGCGCGGTCGCCCGGCCCGGCACCTGCGGGTGCGCCACCCGCTCCAGGTCCTCGACGGCGTCCTCGGCGCCGACCGGGGTGATGCGGACGCTGACCCCGGAGTCGTCGGCGAACAGCCGGAAGGACAGCCACCGGTCCGGCGGGCGCAGCACGGTGAACGACGTCGGGCTGCGGCTGATCACCGCCGCCCGGTAGCGGTCCTCCGTCACCGGGTCGTCCAGCCACGGCAGCGCCTGCCGGGGCCGGGCGCCCAGCAGGTCCCCCACGTCCGCGCCGAGCAGCTCGGCGGCCTCGGTGGTGACGAACACGACGCGGCCCTCCGCGTCCAGGGCGCAGCAGCCCCCGGGCAGCCGCTCGGCGAAGTCCACCGCCGCCATCGCCTCGGCCGGGCCCACCGCGTGCCGCCGCGGCGGGGACAGCGCCCGCGGAGTCCTCGGGCCGGGCAGCACCGGGTGCCCGGCGTCGGCGGCCCGCTTCAGCAGCCGCCCGACGCGTTCGCAGGCGACGTCCACGGCCACCCTCTCGTGCGGGGCCAGCAGCGGAGGGTGCCAGCCGGGCCACAGCAGCACCAGACCGCCCAGCACGGCGTCGCCCGCGACCAGGGGCGCGGCGGCCAGCGCGAAGTCGTACGGCAGCACCAGGGCCGGGCGCGGGTAGCGGCGGGCCATCTCCTCGCGGCTGCCGAGCCACACCAGGCGCCGCTCCCGCACCGCGTCGGCCACCGGGATCGGCGCGTCCACCGCCACCTTGGTCCAGGGCACCGCGATCTCCAGGGACACCCCGCTGAGCACCACCAGGGACAGTGCCGCCTCGCCGGGCGGCAGGACGTAGACCAGCCCCGCGGAGGCACCGGTGTCCCGCACGGCCGCGGTCAGGGCGGCGTCGACCGCGGCGTCCTGCTCGGGCTCCCGCTCGGCGTCCCGCGGGTGGGCGCCGGGGTCCGCCGCGGCGGGTGGGTCCCGCCCGCACCGATCACCGTCCATATCAGGACAATACGCCCGACACTGGGGCGCGGCACACCCGCCCGGGCGCGGAATTCCGCTTCGGGTCGGGGACGGGACCCTCGGGGTGGCACCCCCAAGGTCACCTGGGAGCGTCCGGAGCCGCGCTTCCCTCTCCCCCGCCGGGCGGCGCGAGTGCCCACAGGGCGAGGGCGGCGATGTGGCGGCGGGTGGGGTCGGTGAGGGGCGGCAGGGCCGTGCCGTCCAGGATGGCGCGGGCGCGGCGGAGGGCGGGGCCGTGGTCGCGGTGGTCGTGGCGTTCGGCGTCGAGCAGCGGTATGGCGGCGGTCAGCAGTCCGTCGGCGCACAGCAGTTCGTCGGCGCGGGTGAGTTCGCGGGCGGGGATGGCGCGGCGGCCGGACTCAGCCATGTTCACCAGGGCGCCGGTGACGTGCAGCAGCTCGCCCACCTCCTTTTGGCTCAGCCCCGCGCGGCACCGCAAGTGCCGCAGGACGCGGCCGACGTACAGGCGGGCGGGTGGCGGGTCCGGGCGCTGCCGGCGGGCGGCGCTCACCGCCGGACACTCCCCTCGGCCGGGGTGGGGAGCGGGGCGCAGACGTGGCCGCTGACGTCCTCGTGGACGACATGCAGCTCCGCGCCCGTGCCCTCGATGTGTTCCGCGAGCCACCCGGCCTGGTAGGAGGCGCTGCTGAGCCGGTCCCGGCTGTGGACGACGACCATCACCCGCGGGTAGTCGTGCAGCAGGTCGGGGACGAAGGACAGGGCGGTCTCCAGTTGCGGGCGGGTGGCCGGGGTCAGGGCGACCGGCCCGGAGTCGTACCACTGCCCGCCCACCGCCCACCGCCCACCCCCGGCCGCGGGCGTACGCGTGCGACTCGGCCAGACGCTCCCGCAGGCAACCGGTGACGGGGTTGACGGCCCGGTCGTACAGCAACGCGATCGGCGGACGGCTCTCCCAGGACATGCTCACCGGAACACCACCCCGCCCGGGGCGACCACCAGCGCCCGCCGGGTGCGGCGTTCGTGCGCCGAGTAGTGGGGGCGCACCAGGGGCGCGCCGTCGGCCAACAGCACCGATCCCGGCTCCGCGATGGTCGGCGACGGCGCGACAGACGCGGCCGGGGAGGGTGCCTTGATTGGACGGGAGCGGGCGCGGTGACGCCCGGTCGGACGTACGTGGCACAGGCTGGACACGATCGGCTCCATGACAGTCGGTACAGGTACCGTCACAGATTGCCCGGCGGTGAAGGCCCGCCGGTTGACCGTCTGGCAACAGCCCGGTCCTTGATCGGCCATGACCGGCAGTGCTACACCCCGCACCACCGCGCGAACTGGGTCACGGCTTCCGGCGCCTTCGACCTCGCCCGGAGCAGCGCGGCCACCGTCTCGTGGACGCCCGGGTGGTAACGCGTCTGCTGCGGTGCGACCCTCTTGGCGTTCTCCAGCGACGTCAACGCCTCGTCGTGGCGGGCCGTCCACACCTCCGCGCGGGCCCGGTCCACCCAGTAGTGCCCCGCCCGCGCCGGCGGGTAGCCGCGCGGCAGCTTCACCTTGACGGCCTCGTTCAGCGCTTCGCCGTGCCGATCCCGGTCACTGGCCGCGGCCATGCTGTGGATCGCCACATTGGTGGGGCCGAAGACCAGGCCGTAGTCCCGGGTCTCCCCCGTCGCGCGAGCGATGCCGTGCGCTTCCTTCAACCACTCCCCCGCCGTGTCGGCGTCCCCGCAACGGCCGGACAGGATCGCGCCCTTCAAGTGCAGGGCGCCACGTACGGCACGGGTCCTGCGCTCGCCGTCGTCGTCCAGATCCCGCAGGGCCTGCTCCACGAGCGCCAGGCCGCGGTCGTGCCGGGCGGCATCGGCGAGGAGCTGGGCGCGATCCCAACGTTCGATGGCGATCTGCCGGGGGTCACCGGACCGCGGGGCAACCGCGGCCATGCGCGCCAGCGCGAGACGAGCGAGGTCCAGGTATCCGATCTGGCGTGCCACGACGTACACCGTGCGGCCGAGCTCCGCCTGGAGCCACGAGGCCCGCTCGCTCTCCCCGCTGATCCCGTCGTGGATGAGTGCCCGGCCGTTCACCTCGGCGATGAGGGCGGGCAGGTCCGCGGCGATCTCGATGAACTCGGCTCTCGCCCGGCGTCCTTCGAGAGCTGCGACCTCCCTTTCCAGCACATCGAGCGAGCGGGGCGGCGGATCGCCCGGCCGGAGCGGAATGCCCCAGTCGTCGAGTGCCGCACTGATCGGGGTGATGAGTCTGTCCAACTGGTCCCGCTGAAGCATCCGGATGTACGGCTGCCCGTGGAGCACCGACACCGGCACCGACAGCGCTCGGGCGACGGAGGCGACGATGACCGGACCGGCATGGCGTTCACCCCGCTCGATGCGGCACAGCATGGAGGGTGAGACGTGGGCGCGCCGGCTGAGTTCCCTGAGCGAGAGGCCGCGCAGAGCGCGCACCTCCGCTATGCGCGTCCCGATTCCACCGGCATTCGAAGTGGGGTTGGCGTGCTCGGGCATACGCACTCCCGGTTGTCGGCTGACACGAAAAACCGTACCCCCGGTCGGCTCCACGAGGGCCGCGATCGGCTTCCACTCCCACCGGCGGGGGTGCCGATACGAGCAGCGGCGCGCGGGGACCGTCCGTGAGGTCGGCGGTCGCCTCGTCAAGGTGATCGCTCGACCTTCGGTCCGTCTGATGTCAAAGTGCCGACGGCGTCGTTACGCCCCAACCGCCGCCGGGAAGGCGGCGATACGCATATCAGTGGCCCTTCACGCTCCGCGGATCGCGTGGATCAGCAGGGTGCCCACCCGGCGCTTGCCGTGCCGCGGCGCGGGCAGGACGGTGGCGGTCACGTCCTGGAAGCCGTGCTCGCTCAGCATCGCCGTCCAGGTCTCCGGTGGGTAGTCCCACCGCTTCACGATCGCCGGGTCTTCATCGGGCCCACGCGGGATGTAGGACGCCTGGCAGCCGTAGCACCCCTCCACGGGCGGTCGCTGCGACATGGCGAAGACCCCGCCGGGCGCCAGGCTGCCGTGAACCGCGGGAAGGGTCAGGCGGGGGTCGGTGAAGCTGGCTGCGCCGAAGACGGAGTAGATCGCGTCGAAGGCGACGGGCGAGGCCGTCATGAAGGCGAGGGCGTCACCCTGGTGCAGCTCCATTCGGTCCACGTCCGCCCACCGCTCACGGGCCTTGGCCAACTGCGCACCCGACAGATCGACACCCACGGCTCTCACCCCGAGCACCGCCAAGTGCGCCAGGTTCCCACCGGACCCGCAACCGAGGTCGAGCGCGCTGTCCCCCGGCTTCAGAGCGAGCAGCTCGGCCCCGGGCCCATGGTCGGGGTGCTGGGTCCAGTTGAACCACGTCTTCTCACCCTTGGCATTCGTCTCGCGCCGCTGGGGCTTGCTCTGTGCGTAGGTGTCCCATGCGACGCCACGAGCGTCCGTCACTGCTTGTCCGTTCTCGTTCACGGCGACAGCCGCCCGGCGGAGGTACCAGGCGGCTGAAGCGGGTGTGGGCTACTTGCTCACGGGGCTGTCGGAGCACCCCGCATAGCTCTGCGTGCACTCGGCAGCACCCTCGGCGGGCCAGAACTCGGGGTCGATCGCGAAGCCCGCCGACCGGATCACGTCCCGGGTGCGCGCCATCGCGGCCCGTCCCTCGGCGGGGGTGTGCCCGCGCCGGTCCGGGACGTGGTGGATGAAGCCGGTGCCGAGCGCCGAGCAGAACTCGGCGTAGGGCTTGGTGTGCAGCACGAAGGCGTGCCAGAAGAGGTCCACGCGGAGGCTGGGGGCCATCTTCTCGCCGGTGGCGTGCGCGGTGGCGGCGAGGAAGGCCGCCATCTGGTTCACGCCGCGCTCTCCGAGGTCTTCGGTGAGGTCCGGCCAGTAGTCCTTGCGGACGACGGCGATCAGGTCGGCCCGCAGTTCAGGGCTGATCAGGTTGAGGACACTTGTCGCGTCCTGGTTGGTGATCGTCACGCTGTATGCCTTCCTTGTCAGGGAGCGGCTGTGGGCGTCCTTGCGGATGGTGCGTGAACGGCGTGGTGGAACGCATCCCGGAGTGGTGGGGGTTCGGGGCCCGAACGGGGAAGAAACGACGCTCGACTCAGACGGAGCGATGCAGGCGAACCCACTTCGCGGTGTCCGGCGGCACGGACCACTGCCGCGTCCCCGTCTTCTCGAGTCGGTTCTCGGCCGGCTTGAACCGATCCCCTCCGCGTTGCTTGACGTGCCAACAACACTACACACGGTAGAAGCCGGGCAGCCACGGCCTTGCATGGTCTTGCACGCGAACTAACCCAGTGCCGTAAGCGCGTCCGAGATCAGAGCCCGAGCAGCGGCGCCGTACACCGCGATGCGCGACAGCTCCGAAAAGGCTTTCCGGTAGGTGGTGATCTCGGTCGGCGCGGTGACGTTCACGGCGGCCGTCAGCAGCTCGACGCTGGCCTGGCGGCTGTCGAAAAGATAAAAGGCTTCGAGTGGCCACACCCGCCGTGGCGCCGTGAAGGGGATCACTCCGAGGCTCACGTTGGGCAGAGACATGACCGTCAGCAGGTAACCGAGTTGGCCCGCCATGGTCGCAGTGTCTCCGATGCGGTAACGAAGCACGGCTTCTTCGAGGAGAAGGGCGAATCTGTGATCGCCCTCGTACAGCACTCGCGAACGTTCAAGCCTGGAAGCAGCCGCGGCAGCCGAGTCGTCAGGTGTCTCTTGGAACGCGGCGATCGTGGACAGCAGGGCGGAGGCGTAGGGCTCTGTCTGAAGCATTCCGGGCACCACGTTGGAGCAGTACACGCGGAAGTGGCGAGTGTTCTGGTAGAGAGGCACCACTTCTTCTTGAGCCCTGCGCATCCCGTGCCGATGGAGCTTCTTCCAGTGCACGTACATCTGGTCGGCTTGCCGATTCGCCGCGATCAGATCCGCGGCTTGATCGTCGGCTCCAGTCGCCTTGCACCACGCACGGATATCGGCATCCGAGGCGGGCGTCTTGGCCCGCTCGATGCGTGATGTCTTGGCCGGGCTCCACCCGCACCGAAGGGCCAGCTCGCTCCCTGTCAGCTCTGCTTCCCTGCGTAGTTCCCCCAGTCGAGCGGCGATGACTCCACGGGCGGCTTGGGCGCTTGACGACGGCGACAGGGGCATACACCGATTATTGAGGTTCGGAGGTTGTGTTGGTCAGACCGAGTACTTCTCGTGCGGGACGGCGCGCTCCCAGACGGCCTCGAAGGCACCTGACGCCATCTCCGCCACGGCCGGTTCGGTGCGCACCTCCCAGCGCGGCTCGGACCAGTCACCGTCGCCCGAAAAATGGTTGAACAGGACCGTGCTGCCGTCGAAGATCCAGCAGTCGTTTCCCGGCAGCGCAATGTCCGATGCCTGCCGCCGAGGAAGCCACCGAACCAGTTCACCGGCGTGCAGGTTGACCACGGTGCCGGCATGCTCGTAGCGGATGTAGTCCGTCACCGGCTCGGACACGACGCGAGCACGGCGAACGACGACCCCCCGGGCCACCGTACTCCGCACCAGTTCGACCCAAGGTGCCCAGTAGTCCGACGTCGGGTCGATATCCCGTCCACCAGTGCGCTTCCAGCGTTCGTAGTCTCCGGCTTCGTCCCCCACACCGTACGAATCGCGCATCTCCAGATGCACTGCCGAGCGCTTGGCCGCGGCCAGCAGTTCGTCAAAGCCCGGGTCGTTCCGCGACATCGCACGCCTCCCTCAGCATCGGCACCATGCGGGCGGGAATCCGAATCACAGCCTCGTGCGGAGGGACCCCCGGCGCGTGCCCCGGGACTTCGAACGCGGCGCACCGAGCCGCCAGCTTCTCGTCCGGCTTCCAGCCCTGGAGCACCAGCTCCGCGTTCTCTTCGTCCACCCAGATGGTGGGGGAGCCCTGCTGCCCTGTGTCTGGATCAATCCCGATGAACCGCAGTGCCATGGTCCCCTCCGGCGTCGAGTGGCTTACGCCAACTTGCACGAGCGTCCCGTGATGCCTTTGCAGGGTCAAGAGCGCACAGCTCGCAACAGACCGCGCACAGTAACGAGCGACCTGGCGCGGTGGCGCGCGGGGCTAAGGACTCTCTCTCCCCCCCGCACGACCCTGCGCGACGGCTGGGGCCTTCCTCACCGAGCGCAGCGACGGCCCGCCGGAGAAGCCGGACGGCACCCCCGTGTAGGCCGACCAGGTGAGTCCCCCCGTGTGCCAACTCCGGGGACCGGGGGCGAGAGGGGGCTGCGTGCCACGCTCGGAGGGCGCGTCGCGTCGAGGGTGCAGCGGAGGCGGGAATGTCCGGAGGAGCGGGAGTCGGCAGTGGAGGCCGGGCGGCTTCGGGGGCGGTGCTGCGCGCTTCCGCACTCCTCGGTGCGCTGGTCCTGGCGGTCGGGTGCGGGGGCGGTGGGTCGTCGGGGGACGACGCCTCGCCGAGTGTGGCGGAGACGGGGGTGGCGACGCTGTTCCCGGGCAGCGGGCGGCAGGGGGCGCAGAACGTCGACTTCCCGCGGGTGCGGCCGGGGGAGGCCGCGCGGCTGCGGATCAAGATCGTGAACCGTACGGGCCGGGACATGAAGGTCGAGCGGGCCCGGCTCACCGGTGCGGGGGTGGGCAACGGCGAGGGACTGGCGGAGGAGGAGGGGGAGGACTGCACCGAGGAGCCGATCCCGGACGGGGGGTCGTGCTTCGTGGACGTGGTGTGGCGCCCGGAGGAGGGCGGTGACGCGAGCTTCGAGCTGGAGCTCGTCACCGACCAGGGCACCTTCCGCGCCGGGGTGAACGGCCACACCGAGGGCGACGGCACCTCGTCCCCCAGCGGAAAGCCGTCCCCTTCCCGGCCCGCGGGCAGCCCGTCCCCCGGGACGACCACACCGTCCCCGGGCGTGACGAGCCCTCCCGGCGGGACCACGGGCGGCACGACGGACGGGACGACCGGCGGCACCACGACCACCGGCGGCACCACGGGCGGGACGACCACCGGCGGCACCACGGGAGGCACCACCGGAGGCACCGACGGCCCCGGGGACGTCCCTCCGCCTCCCCCTCCCCCGACGTGACCTGACGGCCCCTACTGGTTGCCGAGGACCTCCACGCGGATGTCGGCGTCGTCGCGGAGGACCATGGTGAGGCTGCCGGCGTTGGACGGCACCTGGGAGATCAGGAAGTAGCGCGTGCTCGACTTGCCGAGGACGAGGAAGCCCGTGCACCGGAACCGGTAGGGCGCGTGCGCGGCGCCCAGGTCCGCGCACTTCACGGAGGGCGTGGTCGGCTCGATGCGGGAGCGCGAGTGGACCAGGGCGATGGTCATCGTCTCGGCGCCGTACCGGGCGTCGTGGTGGGCCTGGGATCTGCCCACCCCGTCGGCGTAGCGCGCCATGACGAAGAACACGATCATCACCATGGCGGCCAGGAGCAGCCCTTCCGCGATGTTCCAGAACCGCTCCCTCCTGCGTTCCGGGCCGCGCCGCAGATACAGCGCGAACATCGTCAGCAGCGCCCCGAGCGCCACCAGGAAGGAAGGGGCCAGCTCCCTCTCCCAGCCGGGCGGCAGCAGGAACTCGACGGCGCGCAGCCACCACACCGGTTCGAGGAAGACCGGGAAGCTGAGCAGCAGCAGCGCGACGCCGACGCCGCCCAGCACCTGGCAGGCCCGCCGCCGCCTGGACGCGGCCTCGGGCGCGGCCAGTTTCCGCTCGGCCGAGCGGAACGCCAGGACGCCGACGAGTCCCACGGCGAGCATGACCCACAGCGGAAGGAAGATCGCCGTGGGGCTGGCGAGCAGGTAGTCCTGCGGGGACAGCTCCAGCTCGCTCACCCGGACGCCGAAGTACCGGTAATAGGCGTCCCAGTACTTGCTGCCGAAGTAGTACAGGAGACCGAAGACCACGGACCCGGGGGTCACCACATAGGCGGCCTTCTCGAGAAAGGATTTCTCGTCCGCCTCCAGTGCCGCCAACCGCTTTCCCTTCTTCGCTCCCCGGTCGGCTGTCACTGTCAAAGTAATGCGGCCCGGGCGCGGCCGGGGAACTGCGACACGCGGGCACCGGGCGCGGCCCGCTGTCCGCTGTCCGCAGCAAGCGGGCCGGAGCAGGCGTCCTCCGCACCCTCGCCACCAGGAAGCTCTCACCGATGAGACTCTCATCGATGAGAGCGACCGGGCCCGGCGGCCTCCGCAGAAAGTCAGACACCCACGGCCCCCGGGCCCGACCGTCCCCCCGCCCGCAGAAAGTCCGATACCCACCGTCCCTCCGCCCCCAGCCACCTCCCCACCCCCACCGCAAGCCCGGACACCCCCGTCGGCGCCCCCAGGTCACCACCCGTCCCTCGTCCCCCACCCCACCCACTCCCTCGACCCGCCCTCCACCGCCCCGCGAGGGACTCTCCCCCGGCGCTCGTCCCCCGGCGCACAAACCGGAAGCAGAGGTTCACCTCGACGGCCAAGCCCTGAACTCCCGGCTTGAAGTCGGGAGTTGGCGCTGTAGGGGGGAGCTGTACGCTGCGGGGACCCTGTGGGTCCATGACAAGAGGAGAGCCAGTGAGAAGTGCTGCGCTTGGTGAAGGGGACGGGGTCGGTCTCGGTTCGGGTGGCAGGCTCAGATGGCGGCCCGTGGCGGGGCGGGGGGCGCGGGGTGAGTGACGCGCCGGGGTTGGATGCGATCAGTGCGGCTCTGGGGCGGGCGTACGGGGAGGAGGTCGAGCCGTGGGGGGACTTCGCGCCGGGGGTTCCCTACGTGCTCGGGGGGAGTGAGCCGCTCGACGCCGTGCGGGTGTACGCGTGCGCCGTGCCGAAGCCGCACTGGCACATGGTGAGTTTCGGGATGTCGGAGCTGTACGAGAAGGCGAGCGCGGACCCGGACGAGTCGGGGTGGGGCATCGAGTTCAGTCTGCGGGTGGCGCGGGAGCCGGAGGACGTCGAGCCGCCCGTGTGGGCCGCGGTGATGTTGCAGCAGCTCGCCAAGTACGTGTTCGCGCAGCGGCCGTTCGCGCCGGGGCACACCATCCAGGTGGCGCGGGGCACGTTCAACGACCGGCCGGACCAGGTGCTGGACACCCCGACGCTGCTCACGGCGCTGGCCTTCGCCGTGGACCCGCAACTGGGGGTGATCGGCACCGCGCACGGCAGGGTGACGTTCCTCCAGGTGGCGGCGCTGACGGACAAGGAGTACG
This sequence comes from Streptomyces capparidis, assembly GCF_054782095.1. Lineage (NCBI taxonomy): Bacteria > Bacillati > Actinomycetota > Actinomycetes > Kitasatosporales > Streptomycetaceae > Streptomyces > Streptomyces capparidis. The sequence continues at coordinate 213,764 of NZ_BAAGTD010000006.1, forward strand.
CGGTGGCCAAGGGCGGCAACGCGCAGAAGGTGCTTGAGCTGATCGAGCGGGAGGTCCCGCTGCACATCGTGGACCGGGGGCGGCCCAGCGTGCTGTGAGCCCGGGCGGCGGAGGGTCGCGGACGCCCGCGGGGTCGGTCCGGGGCCGTGGTCCGGCACGTCCCGCGCCGGTGTCCGCTCAGGGTTTCTCCCGATGTCTTCCCGGTTTCTTCCGGTTTCTTACGGGTGCTTTCGGGTGTGTTCCGGGTGTCTTCCGGGTTCCTTCGGCCGCTTTCCGGGTTCGGCCCAGATTTTGTCCGCCTGGGGCCAACCGATCGGCGTTCCCTGCGTCTTCCTGGTCGGCCGTCGCACCGGTGCGCCTGCCGGTGCGGCGGGTTCTGGCCGCGGCCGCAGACGGCCGTCGCCGCGCAGACAGGGATGGGGCATGGGGACTGTGGAGAACAGTACGCGGATGAAGCGGTCGTTGATCGTCGGAGCGGCGTCGCTCGGGCTGATCGCGGCGGGGACGGCGGCGTTCGGCGCTCCGGGTTACGGCGGGCGGGACGCCGAGGGGCCGAGCCTGAAGCTGGTGGTGGCCTCCAAGTCGGTGACGGTGGACCGGTGGGCGGAGGAGCCGGGCGTCTACCTGGACCTGGGGACGTATGTGGCGGTGGACGGGGCGCCGTTGGAGATCCGGGTGAAGCGCGCCTCGTACGACGCGCCGGTGACCGCCGTGCAGGTGCTGCACGAGAAGGACGGCAGCACCAGGGAGAAGCCGCTCCCGGCGGGTCTGGTGAAGGACTTCTCGGGGCTGCCGGGGTTCCTCGAGGTGGCCGTCAAGGACGCCAAGGGCAAGGACGTGGTGCGGACGGCGCAGACGTTCTGCCCGAACGCGCCGTCGGGCCGGATCCACCCGGACGCCCCGGCGACGTCGAAGTTCCCCGAGGGTTGCTCCACCAACCCGTTCACGCTCGGGTCGGTGTGGGGCGCCGAGAAGGGGTGGGGGGTCAACACCGTCCAGGACTACTGGACCAAGCCGCTGGACCTGAAGCCGGGGACATACACGGCGCGGGTGAACGTGGCGAAGAAGTACCGCGACGCGTTCGGGATGAAGAACCAGTACGGGACGGTGAAGGTCGTCGTCCGCAAGGGCCAGGAGGAGCGGGGCCGCTCCGCGCCCGCGGCCGGGATCCGGGACGCCCACCCGCACGCCCTGCCGCGCGACGGGCACGCCGCCCACCGGGGCCACGCGTCGCACGCCGCCGACCACCACGGGCACGGCCCGGGGGGCCGCACCTGGCACGAGGTGCGGCCGGGGCTGCTCGCCGCGAAGGAGCGTCCCGAGGGCGAGCCGACGACGCCCACGGGCCCGAAGCCGGACCTGCGGGCGCTGCCCGCGTGGGAGATCCAGACCTCCAGGCCGGAGCCGGGGGACCGAAAGAAGCGGGAGTACCTCCAGTTCAGCGCGACGGTGTGGAACGCCGGTCCGGCGCCGCTGGTGGTGGACGGGTTCCGCAAGCCCGGCAAGGGCCTGATGGACGCCTACCAGTACTTCTACGACGCGGACGGCAAGCAGGTCGGCTACGCCCCGACCGGGACGATGGAGTGGGACCCGCGGGAGGGCCACGAGCACTGGCACTTCACCGACTTCGCCAGCTACCGGCTGCTGAAGGCGGACAAGAAGGAGATCGTGCGCAGCCAGAAGGAGGCGTTCTGCCTGGCGAACACCGACGCGGTGGACTACACGGTGGAGAACGCCAAGTGGCGGCCGGAGAACACCGACCTGTCGACCGCGTGCGGCGAGGAGAGCTCGATCTCGGTGCGCGAGGTGCTGGACGTGGGTTCCGGTGACACCTACGTGCAGTCGCTGCCCGGCCAGTCGTTCGACATCACGGACCTGCCGAACGGGACCTACTACATCCAGGTGCTGGCGAACCCGGAGAAGCGGCTGTTCGAGACGGACACGGCGAACAACGAGTCGCTGCGGAAGATCACGCTCTCGGGCAAGCCGGGCGCGCACACGGTGAAGGTCGCGCCGGTGGGGAAGATCACCGCGCCCTGATCCGGCGGTGGCCGGTCGGCCGACCGACGGCTCCCCCGTGCCCGTGGCTGCGACAGTCCACGGGCGCGGGGGAGTTTCGTGTCGGCGCGGGGTGCTCGTCAGCCCCGGTCGCGCAGCGACTCGATCGCGCGGGACAGGCTCTCCCGGCCGTGGCCCTCACTGATCTGCCGGTCGAACAGGTCGGCGAGGGGGGCGAGGAGGTCGGTGGGGACGCCCTGGGCGCGGGTGGACTTCAGGATGCTCGCCAGGCCGGTGGCGTTGATGTCCAGGTTGGAGGTCTCGGTGGTGTAGTCGCCCGCGGAGATCTCCGCGGCGAAGCCCGGCAGGGCGGCGGCGGCCTCGCGCAGCCAGCGGACCAGCGGCTCGGTGATCCGGACGGCGTCGATGCCCGCGGAGTCGGCCAGGGCGACCGCCTGGAAGAAGCCCGCGAACATGCCGTACATGCCGCTGAGCACCGCCACGTCGTACACGGCGGCGAGTTCGGGGGCGGCGCCGACGTGCAGCGGGTCGCCGAGCGGGGCCAGCAGTGCGCGCTGGGCCTCGAAGACGGCGGGCGGGCCGCTGTAGAAGACGAACGCCTCGGGGGTGCCGATGGTCTGCGGCACCGCGTACACCGCCCCGTCCACGTAGTCGGCGCCGCGCGCCCGCGCCCACGCGGCGAGTTCGCGGGCCTCCTCGGGGGTGCCCGAGGTGACGTTGACCAGGGTCCTGCCCGCCAGCGCGCCGCCGACGGGGGTGAGCAGGTCGCGGACGGCGGTGTAGTCGAGGACGCAGACCACGACGGTGTCGCTCGCGGCCACGGCGTCGGCGACGGTGGCGGCGCGGGTGGCGCCCTTGGCGACGAGGTCGTCGGCCCTGGCCGCGGTGCGGTTCCACACGGTGACCCGGTGGCCCTGGGCGAGGAAGGTCTCGGCGATGACGCGGCCGAGGTTGCCGAGGCCGACGACGGCGACGCGGACGGGTGTGACAGGGGTGGTGGTCATGGTGCTGCTCCTGCGGGGAGGGTGCGGGCTGGTGACGGGACCACCTTCCGGGGCGCCGGTGCCGGTCCGCTGTCGGTCCGCTGTCGGTGCCCGGCGGCGGCGGCCCGGCGGCGGCCCGGCCGGGGCGGCGGGGGCGAACTATCCTGAGCGGCATGCGGTTCGGGGTGCTCGGTCCACTGGCCGTGTGGACGTCGGGCGGCGCCCCCGTGCCGGTGCCCGAGGCGAAGGCGCGCGCCGTGCTGGCGCAGTTGCTGCTCGCGCCGGGGCGGCCGGTGTCCGCGGACCAACTGGTGGACGGGGTGTGGGCGGCCGGGGAGCTGCCCGAGCACCCGCTGAACGCGCTCCAGGGCAAGGTGTCGCGGCTGCGCCGGGCGCTGGAGGCGGGCGAGGTCGGCGGGCGGGGCCTGGTGGTGTCGGGGCCCGCCGGGTACGTGCTGCGGGCCGGTGACGACGCCGTGGACGCGGGCCGCTTCGCGGCGCTGCTCGCCCGGGCGCGCGCGGCCCGGGACGCGGCGGAGCGGGCGGGGCTGCTGGGCGAGGCGCTGGCGCTGTGGCGGGGCGCGGCGTTCGCGGACTTCGCGGACGAGCCGTTCGCCCGGCCCGCCGCGGCCCGCCTGGAGGAGCAGCGGCTGACGGCGGTGGAGGAGCGCGCGGAGGCGCGACTGGCGCTGGGCGAGCACGAGGCGGTGGCGGACGAGCTGGGCGCGGTGGTGGCGGCGCACCCGTTCCGGGAGAAGCTGGTCGCGGCGCATCTGCGGGCCCTGTACGGGGCGGGGCGCGGCCGGGAGGCGCTGGAGCGGTTCGGGGCGGTGCGGCGGCGGTTCGTGGCGGAGCTGGGCCTGGAGCCGGGTCCCGAGCTGGCCGCGCTGCACGGGGCGATGCTGCGGCGGGACCCGGGGCTGGCGCGGCGGGGCGCGTCGGCGCCGTCCGGGGGGACGTCCGCGGAGCCGTCCCGTGGGCCGTCCCGTGGGCCGTCCCGTGGGCCGTCCGGCGGTGGCGCCCCGGGGAGCAACGTCCCCGCCCCCGTCAGCGCCCTGGTCGGCCGGGACGGGGACGTGGCGGGGGTGCGCGGCCTGCTGGGGGACGGGCGGCTGGTGACGCTGACCGGGCCGGGCGGGGTCGGCAAGACCCGGCTCGCGGTGGAGGTGGCGCGCGCCTGCGCCGCGGGCGGGGCGGCGCGGGAGTTCCCCGACGGGGTGTGGCTGGTGGAGCTGGCCGCCCTGGAGCGGCCCGCGGGCCCCGAGGAGGGCGTGGGGCCGGTCGCGGAGGCCGTGCTGGGCGTGCTTTCGGTGCAGGAGGACGCGGGCGAGGGCCGGGTGGGCGGCGGCCCGGTGCCGCCGGTGGAGCTGCTGGCGGGGGCGCTGCGGGAGCGGCGGCTGCTGCTGGTGCTGGACAACTGCGAGCACCTGGTGGAGCAGGTCGCCGAGGTGACCGCGGCCCTGCTGGCGCGGGCGCCCGGGCTGCGGGTGCTGGCGACCAGCCGGGAGCCGCTGGGGGTGGGCGGCGAGCGGGTGTGGACGGTGGAGCCGCTCGGCCTGCCCGGCCCGGCGGCGGACCCCGCGGCGGTGGCGGGCGCGCACGCCGTCCGGCTGTTCCTGGAGCGGGCCGCGGGGCTGCGCCTGGACGCGGGCAACGCCGAGGCGGTGGCGACGCTGGTCCGGCGCCTGGACGGCATCCCGCTCGCGCTGGAGCTGGCCGCCTCCCGGGTGCGCGGCCTGGGCGTGCACGGCCTGGTGGCGCGCCTGGACGACCGGTTCGGGCTGCTGGACGGCGGGTACCGGGGGGCGCCCGCAAGGCAGCGCACCCTGCGGGCCGCGATCGACTGGAGCTGGCGACTGCTGACGCCGGGTGAGCGCACCGTGCTGTGCGGTCTGGCCGTGCACGCCGACGGGTGCGCGCTGGAGGCGGCCGAGGCGGTGTGCGCCGGGGACGGGGTGGCGCCGGGGCAGGTGCTGGGGCTGCTGTCCCGCCTGGTGGACCGTTCGCTGGTGGCCGCGGCGGACAGCCCGGACGGGCCCAGGTACCGGCTGCTGGAGTCGGTGCGCGAGTACTGCGTGGAGCGGCTGCGGGCGTCCGGCGGGCTGGCCGCGGCGCGGGACCGGCACGCCGTCCACCACGGCGCGTTCGCGCGGGCCGCGGCGGAGCGGCTGCGCGGCCCCGGGCAGCGGGAGTGGCTGCGGCGCCTGGACGCGGAGAGCGGCAACCTGCGGCGCGCCCTCGACCACGCGGTGGCCTCCGGCGCGGTGGACCTGGCGCTGCGCACCGCGGACGCGCTGGCCTGGTACTGGGTGCTGCGGGGCAGGCTCGCCGAGGCCGACAGGTCGCTGGGCCGGGTGCTGGCCGCGGACGGCGGCGGCCCGTCCCCGGCGCGCGCCCGGGCGGCGGCGTGGCGGGCGGGCATCGCGCTGATGCGGGGCGCGGCGGGCACCGGCGGGCGGGAGCTGATCGACGGGGCGCTGCGCGGGTTCGACGGCGTGGACGACCCGTCGGGGCGGGCCCGCGCGCTGTGGTTCCTCGGCGTGGCGCAGCTCGGCACGGGCGACGTGGGCACCGGGGAGGAGCTGGCGGGCCGGGCGCTGGCGGAGTTCCGGGCGCTGGGCGAGCCGTGGGGGGAGGCGGCGGCGCTGACACTGCGCGCCCGGCACGCCCTGGCGCACGGGGACCTGGCGGGGGTGCGGCGCGACGGCGAGCGGGCGGCGCGGCTGCACCGGGAGCTGGGCGACGGGTGGGGGTGGTCGCAGACGGTGTTCCCGCTGGCGTCGCTGGCGGAGATCACCGGGGACCACGCCCGGGCGGCGCGGCTGCACCGGGAGGGGCTGCGCGCCGCGGAGGACCTGGGGCTGCGGACGGAGGCGTGCAAGCGGCTCTCGGGGCTGGGCCGGATCGCGCTGCTGACGGGGGACCTGGCGGGGGCGCGCGAGTGGCACACCCGGGCGCTGCGGCTGGCCCGGGAGCAGAACTTCCGGCCGGGCGAGGTCACCGCGCAGATCGGGCTGGGGCTCGGGGCGCGGCGGGAGGGCGCGTACGACGAGGCGCGGGAGCTCATGGAGGAGCTGCTCGCGTGGTTCCGCGAGGTGGACTACGGGCCGGGCACGTCGCTGGTGCTGGCCGAGCTGGGGTTCGTCGCGGAGCTGCGCGGGGACGCGGCGGCGGCCAGGTCGTGGCACCTGGAGGGTCTCGCGGTGGCGCGGGGGCTCGGCGACCCGCGGGCGGCGGCGCTGGCGCTGGAAGGGCTCGCCGGGGCGGACGCCGCCGCGGGGCGGCCGGGGCGGGCCGCGCTGCTGCTGGGCGCCGCGGCGGCGGCCAGGGCGGCGGCGA